>CAZDAO010000618.1:0-2642 GCA_964503015.1 uncultured Nocardioides sp.
CACACGGTCTGCATCGCGACGGTGAGGTCGGCGCCGGCCTCCAGCTGCTCCTCGAGCAGGTGGGCGGCGACCTCGGTGTCGGTGTCGGAGGCCATCTCCACGCCCTGCGACTCCAGCCGGGCACGCAGCTCGGCGAAGTTCTCGATGATCCCGTTGTGCACCAGCGCGACCCGGCGGGCGCGGCCCACGTGCGGGTGGGCGTTGCGGTCGGTCGGCGCACCGTGGGTGGCCCAGCGGGTGTGCCCGATGCCGGTCGTCACGGGCGGGAGCGGCGCGTCGGCGATCGCCTTCTCGAGGTTGGCGAGCTTGCCGGCGCGCTTGTCACTGACGATCGTGCCGTCGTCGACGAGGGCGATGCCCGCGGAGTCGTAGCCGCGGTACTCGAGCCGTCGCAGGCCCTCGATCACCACGCCTTCGGCAGGCTTGGCACCGACGTATCCCACGATTCCGCACATGGCCGCGAAGTCTATCGGCAGGCCGCTGCACGGCCGCATCGCGCCGCGGTGCCACAATCGCACCCATGTCCGAGGTCCCGTCGCCCTCCCACGGCAGCTCCCCGGGCAGCCCCGCCAACGGCACGTCGAGGCTGGAGGCCTCCCCCTACGTCGAGCTCGAGCGGGCCGCGTGGGCCGAGCTCGCCGGCACCGCGGAGACCGTCCTGACCCCGGACGAGATCGTGCGGCTGCGGGGCCTCGGCGACGCCCTCGACCTGCGCGAGATCGAGCAGGTCTACCTCCCTCTCTCCCGCCTCCTGAGCCTCTACGTCGCCGCGAACTCGCGCCTGCACCGCGAGCAGGAGGAGTTCCTGCACCGCGTCACCCCGCCGCGCACGCCGTTCGTCATCGGCCTCGCCGGGTCCGTCGCCGTCGGCAAGTCGACCACCGCCCGCGTGCTCCAGCAGATGCTGGCCCACTGGCCCGAGCACCCGCACGTCGCGCTGGTCACCACCGACGGCTTCCTGCTGCCCAACGCCGAGCTCGAGCGCCGCGGGATCCTCCACCGCAAGGGGTTCCCGGAGTCCTACGACCGCAAGGCGTTGCTCAAGTTCGTCATCGACATCAAGTCCGGCCGCGACGAGGTCGAGGCGCCCATCTACTCCCACCTGGTCTACGACGTCCTCCCCGACGAGAAGGTGGTCGTCAAGCGGCCCGACATCGTCATCATCGAGGGCCTCAACGTGCTGCAGCCGGCGCGGATGCGCGACGACGGTCGCACCGGCCTGGCCGTCAGCGACTTCTTCGACTTCTCCGTCTACGTCGACGCCGCCCTCGCCGACATCAAGCGCTGGTACGTCGACCGCTTCCTGCGGCTGCGCGAGACGGCGTTCCGCGACCCGGCGTCGTACTTCCGCAAGTACGCCGCGCTGTCCCACGACGAGGCCGTCGACCAGGCGACGCGGATCTGGGACTCGATCAACGAGCCCAACCTGGTGCAGAACGTCGCCCCCACCCGCTCGCGCGCCACCCTCGTGCTCCGCAAGGACGCCGACCACTCGGTGAGGTACGTCCGCCTCCGCAAGCTCTGACCTCAGCCGGCGACGCCGCCGACCGGACCGTAGGGCCACCCGACGGGCAGGTGGGCGATGGACTGCACGGTCTCGCAGGAGTCCCAGACGACGTCGAGGGGGTCCCTGGGGCCGATGTAGAGCACCTGGTCGGCGAGTCCGGCCTGGGCGCGCTGGGCCTCGGTGTCCATGTCGTCGCAGCGGATCACGTCGGGCTGTCCGTCGTCGAAGAGGTAGACGACGTCGTTGCCCTCCTCGGGCCAGACCTTGTCCGCGCCCGCGCCGAGGAAGAGGACGTCGTCGCCCTCGTCTCCCTTGACGACGTCGTCGCCGGTGCCGTCGACCAGGAGGTCGTTGCCGCTGCCGCCCGAGAGCTGGTCGTCGCCGGTGCCGGCGTCGAGCACGTCGTCGCCGTCGTGGCCGGAGACGAAGTCGTTGCCGTCGTCGCCGTGGACCTGGTCGTTGCCGGGGCCGCCGAAGAGTCCGCCGGGGCCGTGCTTGCCACCGGGGCCGACCTTCCCCGACCGATCAGGGAGGTTGTCGTCGCCGGGGCCCCCGTAGATGACGTCGTCGCCCTCGGAGCCGTTGATGGTGTCGCGACCGTCCTCGCCGTGGACGACGTCGTCGTCCCAGAACGCGTCGACCACGTCGTCTCCGGCCCCGCCCCAGATCTCGTCGTCACCACGGTGACCGCTGATGGTGTCGTTGCCGTCCTCGCCGTGGACGAGGTCGTCCCCGGTCCCGGCGTTGAGGGTGTCGTCGCCCGCCTCACCGTGGAGGACGTCGTCGCCCTCGTGGCCGTCGAGCAGGTCGCGGCCGGGACCTCCCCAGAGGACGTCGTCGCCCTGCTCGCCGCGCAGCCTGTCGTTGCCGCCGTCGCCGAACAGGGAGTCGTGGTCGGCGTTGCCCGCGAGGCGGTCGTTGCCGCCCCTGCCCTTGATGGTGTCGTCGCCGGACCAGCCGCTGATGCGGTTGGCCCTGCCGTTGCCGACGAGTCGGTCGGAGGACCTGGTCGCCTTCTCGACCTTCTTCGCCCTGGCCTTCCCGGTGACGACACCCGCACCGGGCGCGGCGCTGTCCAGGGATGCCGCTGCCGTGGAGGGCAGCGTGATCGCCAGGCAGGTGAGCAGGGAGGCAG
>CAZDAO010000619.1:0-2633 GCA_964503015.1 uncultured Nocardioides sp.
CCGGCTATCCCGCCTGCCCCGAGCACACCGAGAAGCAGACGCTGTGGGAGCTCCTCGACGTCGAGGAGCACACCGGCATCCGGCTCACCGAGTCGATGGCCATGTGGCCGGGCGCCTCGGTCAGCGGGTTCTACTACTCCCACCCGCAGTCGCAGTACTTCGTGGTCGGCCGGATCAACCGGGACCAGGTCGCCGACTACGCCGAGCGCAAGGGCTGGACCCTCGCCGAGGCCGAGCGGTGGCTCTCGCCCAACCTCGGGTACGACCCCGAGGACTGATCACCGAGGACCGAGCACCGAGGACTTGCCGCGCGTCCTCCGCGTGGGCGATGCATCCTGGTGCCCGATTGTGGGAACCTGCCACCCGTGGACGGCTAGTGCTGAGCGCTCCGCCGTCCCAGCTCCATGGCCGCGAGCAGACGGAGGAGAGTCGGATGGAGACCGCCAGGGTCTCGGTCGTGCTCGTCGACGACTCGACAGACGTGCGGACGCTCGTCCGGATGCGACTGGAGTCATCCGGGCTCTTCGACGTGCTGGGCGAGGCGGGTGACGGCGAGGAGGCCATCGAGCTCGTGGTGCGGCACCACCCCGACGCGGTGCTGCTCGACGTGTCGATGCCGGCGATGGACGGTCTCGAGACCCTCCCGGCCATCCTGGCGGTCCGACCCGAGACCTCGGTGGTGATGTTCAGCGGCTTCGGCGGCACCGACCTCACGGCCGAGCTGGGCGAGCTGGGCGCGCTCGACTACATCGAGAAGTCCATCCCCCTCGAGCAGCTCCCCGACCGGCTGTTCCGGAGCCTGCGCGGCGGAGCGCCGGAACCCGAGCCTCCTGCTGAGGAGCCGGAGCCCGTCCCGTCGCCGGATCCCGTCACGGAGCCGCTGGACGTCCTCGACGTCACCCGGGTCGAGCAGTCGATCCTCGACGAGCACGTCGAAGGCTTCCGCGCGCTGTTCGACCGGGCCGCGATCGGGATGGCCACGCTCACCATCGACGCCACCATCGTGCGAGCCAACGAGGCCCTGGCGGACCTCATGTCGTGCGAACCCAGCGACCTGGTCGGCGTCGACTACGGCCGGCTGACGGTCGGGCACGGCCACGACCTCGACCACCGGCTCGAGGGCCTGCGATCCTCCCAGGCGAGCGTCGCGACCTTCGAGCACCCCATCCCCGCACCTCCCGGCGCGACCACCGCGCGCACGGCCCTCGTGACCCTCGTCCCGATCCGCGACTCCGTCGGCGAGCTCCTCTACGTCTTCGCCCAGGTGCAGGACATCACCGCCCAGCGCCTCGCCGAGGACGAGCTGCACCGCAGCGAGGCCTACTTCCGGCTCCTGGTCGCCGCCGTGGAGGACTACGCGATCTTCATGCTCGACCCCCATGGCACGGTCGCCAGCTGGAACGCCGGCGCCCGGCGCATCAAGGGCTACGACGCCGACGAGATCGTCGGCCAGCACTTCCGCGTCTTCTACCCCCAGGACCAGCAGCTCACGGGCCACCCCGAGCGCAACCTCGAGGCTGCGCTGCGCCACGGGTCGTTCGCCGAGGACGGGTGGCGGGTCCGCAAGGACGGCACGGCGTTCTGGGCCAGCGTCGTGATCAGTGCCGTCCACGACGAGAAGGGGCGCCACATCGGCTTCGCCAAGATCACCCGCGACCAGACCGAGCAGCGGCAGAACGTCGAGGACCGGCTGGAGGCGGCCGCGGAGCAGGCCCGCCTCCTCGCCGTGACGGCCCACGAGCTCCGCAACCCCACGGCCGTGATCGACGGCAGCGCTCACCTCCTGGAGACGTCGCACGAGGACATGTCGGACCACGAGCGCCACCAGTTCTTCCGGGGCATCCGCTCCAGCACCGAACGCCTGCGCCGGCTGACCGCCGACCTGACCGCCGCCTCCCAGCTCCAGGGTGCGGGGATCAGCTTCGAGACGGGAAGCGTGTCGCTCGCCGAGCTGGTCAGGAGCGCCGCGGCGCGACGCGCCAGTGCCGGTCACGGTGTGCACGTCGAGGTGGACGTGCCCCAGGAGGCCGTCGTCGAGGGTGACGAGGTGCGGCTGGCACAGGCGCTCGACAACCTGCTGGACAACGCCGTGCGCCACGGGTCGCCTCCCATCTCGGTCGTCGCACGCCCGAACGACGACGAGGTCGTGGTCCGGGTGACCGACTCGGGCCGCGGGGTCCCGGCCGACCTGGTGCCCCGGCTCTTCGACAGGTACGCGACGAGCGGGACGGCGGGCGGCTCGGGACTGGGGCTCTACCTCGTCCGCGAGATCGTCCGAGGCCACGGCGGCGACGTGGTCTACGAACCCCCGACGGCGGAGGGGCCAGCCACGTTCGTCGTACGCCTGCCGGTGCGGATGCCGAATCACTGATCCCGCTCGCCGCCGTCTAGGCTGGCGACCACGATGACTGGTCAGGTGGAGACGGGCAGCGCGCTCGAGGGCGCAGTGGCATCGACCGATCCGGGAGCACCTGTCCCGCGTCCGGACGGCTTCCCCGCCGCCGTGCTGTGGGACATGGACGGCACGCTCGTCGACACCGAGCCGTACTGGATCGCCACCGAGTTCGCGATGGCCGAGAAGTACGGCGGCACGTGGTCGGAGGAGCACGCCCTCGAGCTCGTGGGGAAGGCCC
>CAZDAO010000620.1:0-2632 GCA_964503015.1 uncultured Nocardioides sp.
GAACCGCCCGGTCGGTCAGAAGCCGCGCTCGCGGCGGCGGCGCCACCGCTCTTCCATGCGCTCCATGAAGGGGCTGCCGTTGCGCTGGCGGGCGGGACGGTGGGCGCGCCCACCGTCGATCACGCTGAAGCCGGGACGGCTGTGGTGGCGACCCTTGGCGGCGGGCGCAGCGCCGGGGGTGCGGGCTGAGGTGAGGGCGAGGATCGCGCCGCCGAGCATGACGACGAAGCCGAGGACGCCGACGACCGTACGCACCACCACGCCCTGGTCCAGCAGCACCGCGAGGATGAGAAGACCGACACCAGCAGCGAGGATCGCGCCGCCGAGGATCATCCGACGGCGAGCGGCGCGCTGGAAGGAGGTGCCACGCAAGGTGGAGGCGAGCTTCGGGTCCTCTTCGACGAGAGCGCGCTCCATCTGCTCCAGCAGCCGCAGTTCTTCTTCGGAGAGCTCCACGGTTCCTCCTCACCTCTCTGCTCAAGTCTAGGCACGCCGTTGGCCCTACGGTAGGCGTCCTCAGAAAATTCACCCCCACGCGGGTGGGATCGGGGCGCCGCGATCAGACCAGGCTCGCCGGGCGGACGGCTGCGGAGCCGAAGCGCCGGGTCGCGCGGTCGACGGCCCGATCGGCCTCGGCCCAGCCGTGCTCGGGCTCACCCAGCACCAGCTGCCGCTGGACCGTGGCGCGCGGCATCAGCCCTTCCACGCGTACGCCGACGAGGCGCAGGCGTGCCCGCTGGAGGCCGAGCGCGTCGTAGAGCTGGGTCACCGCGCGGTGGATCTCGACGGTCACGTCGGTCGCCTCCGGCAGGGTGCGGGAACGCGTGATGGTGGTGAAGTCGGCGAAGCGGACCTTCAGCGTGACCGTCCGTCCGGCCACCGCCGCCGCCCGCATCCGCCCGCCGACCCGCGCGGCGAGGCGGAGCAGCTCGCGCACGATCACCTCCCGGTCGTCGGTGTCGCGGCCGAACGTCTCGTCGGCCCCCATCGATCGCTCGGGCTCGTGGGGACCCGCGGTCGGGTTGAGCTCGGTCCGGTCGGTGCCCCACGCGAGGTCGTGCAGGTGACGCCCGAGGTGGACGCCCACGGCCCGCTGCAGGGTGGCCACGGGAGTGTGCGCCACGTCGCCGACGGTGAGGAGGCCGAAGCGGTGGAGCAGTGCCTGGGTCTTCTCACCCACGCCGTAGAGCTCCCCGACGTCGAGCGGGTGAAGGAAGGCGGTCACCCGCTCCGGCGGCACCACGACGACCCCGTCGGGCTTGGCCCGCCGGCTCGCCAACTTGGCCACCGACACCGACGCCGCGGCGCCGACCGAGCAGGTGATGCCCTGCTCGTCGTGGATGGTCGCGCGCAGGCGCTCGGCGATCTCGGCGGGCGGGCCGAGTCGTCGGGTGGAGCCGCGAACGTCGAGGAAGGCCTCGTCGAGCGACATCGCCTCCACGACGGGGGTGACCTCGCGGAAGGTCTCCATCACGGAGGCCGAGACCGTCGTGAAGGTGTCGTAGTCGGGCGCGAGCACGGTGACGTGCGGGCAGAGCCGGCGGACGCGGGTCATCGGCAGCGCGGAGCGGATGCCGTAGCGGCGCGCGACGTAGTTGGCGGCCAGGACGACGCCCCGACCGCTGCCGCCGACGACGACCGGCTCGTCGACCAGGTCGGGGCGCTCACGCAGTGCCACGGAGGCGTAGAAGGCGTCCATGTCCACGTGGAGGATCGGGGTGTCGGTCACCGCGGTCCCCCGGCCGCCCGCGGATCAGCGGCGCGCGAGCACGTGCAGCTGAGTGGCGAGTGGGAGGTATTCCGGTCGGGTCGCGACGGCGCGCTCGAGCTCGACGAGTGCTGCCGTGGCGCCGGGCTCGAGATCGAGGAGGCTGCCCGGCACGAGGTCGGCGAAGACCCGCACCGCCTCGACCGTCGACGGCTGGAACCCGGCTGCTCCGAGGAGGTCGACGACCTCGTCGTGGGTGAAGCGGTGGCCTGCTCGGCCCGTGGCCGGGTCGCCGTCGAGGAGCTCGCGGGCCGCCTGGAAGTGACCCGCCATGGCACGCGCGACCACGGCAGCGTGGCGCTGGGCGACCAGCAGGCTGAGGTGCCCGCCCGGCCGCAACACACCGGCGATGGCCGCGAGCGCCCCAGCAGGGTCCTCGACCATCTCCAGTACGCCGTGGCAGAGCACGAGGGAGGCCTCGTCGACCAGGCCGGGCAGGTCGGCGAGGTCACCCTGCTGCCCGGTGACACGGTCGGCGACGCCACGCTCGCGGGCGCGACGGTCGAGCGCGGCCAGGGCGTCGGGACTGGGGTCGATGACCTGCACGGTGTGGCCGAGCTCTGCCAGCGGCACGGCGAAGCCGCCGGTGCCACCGCCGACGTCGACGATGCGCGCCCGCTCCGCGCCCGGGTCGCCGCCCTCCAGCAGGGCGCGTACGCCGTCCCAGACCACACCCGTGCGGACGGACTGGCGACGGTCGCTCGCGGAGGGCTGGGCCATGGACGCAACCCTAGTGCGTGCTGGACGCCCGCCTCGGCCTGGTTCATCCCGGGCTCCCGGGGCTGCGGTGCCACAGGTGGCGCGCGACGTCGCGGGTGTCGTCGCCGGCGGGCCTGACGTCGGAGTAGGGCGAGACCCGGAAGC
>CAZDAO010000621.1:0-2631 GCA_964503015.1 uncultured Nocardioides sp.
GAGCACGACGTTGCCCGAGTGTCGCTTCACGATGCGGTCGACGATCGCCAGGCCCAGGCCTGTCCCGGGACGGGCCAGCGCATCCGGATTGGTGGAGCGGAAGAACTCCCGGAACAGCTGACGCTGGTCGTGGGCGCTGATGCCGATCCCGGAGTCCTCGAAGACGACCCGGACGTCGTCGCCCTCCTGCTGGAGCTGGGCGCAGACGACGCCACCCTCGTCGGTGTACTTGATGGCGTTGCTGGCGAGGTTGGCCAGCATCCGGTGCAGCTCCTCCGGGCGCCCGGACACCAGCACGGGCTCGTCCGGCACGACCAGCTCGCACGTCTGGGACTTGGCGACCGACGCGTGCTTGCACTCCTCGACCACGTCGAGCAGCGTCTGCCGCAGGTCGACCGGCTCCGGCACGAACTCGTGCAGCGGGTCGGCGACCTGCGCGACGTTGAGCAGGTCCTCGATGACGGCCTGCATGCGGGCCGCCGCCCGCGTGGCGGCGGCCACCGAGTGCTGGTCGTGCTCGTCCAAGCCATCGAGGTCGAGCATCTCGAGGTTCGCGGTCATCGAGAACAGCGGGGTGCGCAGCTCGTGGCCGAGGGTGTTGACCAGCTCGAGACGGTAGCTGTCCATCAGCCGCAGCCGGTCGGCGATCGCCCGCTCGCGGTCGAGCTGGCGGGCGTTGGCGACGGCGCGCCCGAGGTCGCGGCCGATGTCGCGCGCCGCGTCGCACTCGACCTGGCTCCACTCCCGCATGCCGGGGGCGCGGGTTAGGCAGAGGAAGCCCATGCACTCCGGTCCGGCGCCCAGCGGGACGAACAGCACCGACCCGACGCCGAGCCCCTCGAGGAAGCTCAGCAGGCGTTCGCTGTCCTCGGGCGGCAACCCCGGCTGGTCGGCCCCGCGGGGCGAGAACGGCGCGACGTACTGCTCGGCCCAGTAGCGGTGCGCGAGCCGCATCACGACGTCGTCGATCTCGGAGAACGGCGGGTCGACCTCGGCGCCCTCGGCGTACCAGACGGTCGAGGAGCCGCCCTCCTCGTCGAAGGCCGTCAGCCACATGCCGAGCGCGTCGAAGCAGTGCACGAGCGTCGAGCGGCAGGCCTCGACGACCTGGCTGAGCGTCGGCTCGCCCAGCGCCTGGCGGACGATCTCGCGGGCCTGGGTGGTGATGCGCACCCGCTCGGCGAGCTCCTCGCGCTCGAGCGCGAGGGAGACCAGCGTCCGCGCGACACCGGCGTACTTCTGCAGCAGCTCCAGCTGCACGGGACCGGGCCGGCGGCCGTCGCGCGGCTCGTCGACCGAGAGCAGGCCGCGGATCACGCCGTCCTCGTCACGGACCGGCGAGGTCAGCGCGTCGAGGGGGTGCCACGCGTCGGGACCCTCGACGTCGGTGGTCTCGGGGATGAAGCTGTGCTCGATGAGCTCCTGCAGGGCGCGGTCGTGCGGGACGAAGAGCCAGGCGCCCCACTCGTCGGCGCCGGCGAGCTCGCCCTCGACCATGTGCGCCGGGAGCCGGCGTCCCATGATCCGCTCGGCCAGGCCCTCGCCGGCGCACGCCACGACCTCGAACTCGTCGTCGCGGCGCAGGCTGATGGCGGCCTGCTCGAACCCGGCGAGCACCGCGACGCCCTCGACCAGCACCTGCAGGTGCTCGCGCGTCTGGTCGTCGGACCACGGCTCGTCCGCGGTCCGCGCTACACCTGCTTCCTGCACTGCTCCCCCGCACTGGTGGTTGCCTGTCCGGGCCCACCTTCTCAGGTAAAGGGAGATCGTGGGGGTGGTCTGCGCGAACTCGGGCGTTTCACCGGACGCTCACGCGCGTGCCGCGTCGACGAGCGCGGCGGCCCGCTCCATCCCGGGCCCGGCCCACCTCGCCAGCCGCTCGCGAGCCGCGTCGAGCGCGGGCGATGCCCCGTAGCCGGGCGGGACGCGCCCGGGGTAGAGCGCCACGGACCCGGCCCACGCCTTGACGTCGGGCGCGCTGGTGAACGCCGCCGTGGCGCGGGCGCCCAGCAGGTTCATCCCGACCCACTGGGCGAGCGTGTCGCCGTAGTGGCTGGGCGGGCAGAGCCGGTTCTTCTCGGCGTCGTCGTCGCGGGTGGCCTCGACGTAGCCGATGAGCGCGGCGCCGAAGCACGGGAAGCCCGCTCGGACCGGCTGCAGCGTGATCACGTCCGGGCGCCAGACCGGCACGAGCGGCGGGATCTGCAGGCCGCTGGCCGCGCAGTGCACCACCAGCGCGTCGGCGGCGATCGTCGCGGTGCCTCCGTCCAGGACGAGCCGGCCGCGCTCGGCGGACCGCACGTGCCCGAGCCGTACGACGTCCTCGACCGTCCGCAGCAGGTCGACCTCCCACCTCCCGATCGTCGGGCAGCGGGCCATCGTGGGGGTGAGCGACCGGTCGAGGCGCAGCATCACCCCGGCGTCCTCCATCCGCAGGAACATGTCGTCGAGCGAGGAGGCGCGCGCGGCCGCCTCCCAGACGTCGGCCCCCATGCCGAGGAAGACGGCGGGGTCCGGCTGGACGACGGCCCGGTCGAACATCCACGGCTCGCGCGGCCGCACCCAGCGGATCGCACCCGGATCCACCTCGCGCTGGAGCAGCCAGACGATCGCGTCGGTCGCGGTCTTGCC
>CAZDAO010000622.1:0-2626 GCA_964503015.1 uncultured Nocardioides sp.
GCGGTGACGAGGTCGGCGCGGCGGTGGCGCGGGTAGTAGACGGCCAGGGCGAGCACGAGCACGGCGAGCAGGTCGACGCCGGCGAGCAGGTAGGTGGGATTCATGCGGGCTTCCTTCGGGTCGGTGTGCCCCGAGGTTCGCGCGTCCGCCTGTCGTCGACCTGCCACGGACCTGTGGGTCGTCTGTGAGGACTGCTCTGCGAGAATCGGCCCTCGTGGACGGACCCCTGCCCCTGGCCCTGATCGCGGCCGCGCTGGCCTTCAGCCTGGTGGTGCTGGTCTACGTCGCGCTCGACCGGACCCCCGACTGGGGACTGCTGGGCCTGGCAGGCGTGGTCGAGCTGGGGACCCTCGTGCTGCTGGTGATGGCGGCGGTCGGCGTCGGTGACGCCGACATCCCCGGCGCCGGGGCGATCACCCTCTTCGGCTACCTCCTCGCCGGGCTGGTGCTGCTGCCGATCGGGTTTCTCTGGTCGCTGGCGGAGCGCAGCCGAGGCGCGACGGCCGTGCTGCTGGTCGCCGGCCTCGCCCAGGCCTTCGTCGTCGTCCGCGCGCTGCAGGTGTGGACGTCGTGAGCTCGACGCGCACGGGCGCCGGCCGGGTCCTGGTCGCCGTCTACGGCGTCTTCGCCCTCGCCGCCACCGCCCGCTCGCTCGTCCAGCTCGGCACGAAGGCGTCCGAGGCACCACTGGCGTACTCGCTCTCGGCCGTCGCCGCCCTTGTCTACGTCGCCGCCACCCTCGGCCTCGCCGAGGTCGGCCCGGACCCGCGCCGCCTCGCCTGGGCCGCCGTCGGCTTCGAGCTCGTCGGGGTGCTCACGGTCGGCACGCTGACGGTCCTCGACCCGGAGCTCTTCCCCGACGCGACCGTGTGGTCCGACTACGGCCAGGGGTACGGCTGGCTGCCGCTCGTCCTGCCGTTCGTCGGCATCGCCTGGCTCTGGCACACGCGGGCGCGCGGCTGAGGGTCGGTCAGGCCCCGACGACCTCGCCGTTGCGCGGGAGCCAGCCGCCGAAGGTGATCGGGACCGCGGTGGCCCGCGCCGCGTCCGGGCCGTCCATCGCCTGGAGGTGGACGTGCGGCTCGGTGCTGTTGCCCGAGTTGCCGCAGCGGCCGAGCACGTCACCCGCCCGCACCCGGCGCCCCGGCTCCACCCGGACGCTCTCGTGCTGCAGGTGGCACACCGCGACCACCGGTCCGTCGTCGGTCTCGACCAGCACGTGGTTGCCCGCCAGCGCCACCCAGCCGGCGGCCGCACGGCGGCGCTGGGTGAGGGCGTACCCCACGGACGGCAGCCCGCGATAGGCAGCGTGGTCGATCGCCGTGCGGTGCACTCCGACGACCACTCCCGCCGCCGGAGCGAGCACGGGGCGCCCGAAGCCGGGGAACCGATCGGCCGGCTCGGGCCGGAGGAGCGACGGGAGGGTGAACGGGGCGGTCCGGCCCCTGTCGTCGACGGGCACGAAGTCGATGGCGTACGACGTTGCGAACAGCTCGGTGCCGTGGCTCGGCACCCGGTCGGCCGGGCTGTTGCGGGTCGACCAGCGACCCTCGAACGGGAGGACGAGGTCGACTGCTGTGCCCATGCCGCTCACCTCCCACGATGCTGGAGGACCCATGGTGCCAGCGGCCCGCGCCGCCAGTGCCCGTGCGCGGGGGGCCTAGGGTGGCAGCGCTCCCCCGCTCACCGCGTACCCCCTGCACCGAGGAGATCCCATGTGCCGAGTGCTCGCCTACGTCGGGCCGGAGGTTCCCCTGGAGAGCCTGCTGCTCGCGCCGGAGAACAGCCTGGTCAGCCAGGCCCTCGACCCCGAGCGGCACCCCGAGCTGCAGCTGGCGGGATGGGGGTTCGGCGTCTGGAGCGAGCACCTGCTCAAGCCCGAGGCGCCGTTCATCTACCGCCGGCCGATGGCGGCCTTCTACGACGACAACGCCGAGCGCATCATCCCGAGCCTGTGGGCCAGCACGATGCTGGCGCACGTGCGGGCGGCGAGCTACAACTCGGGCGTGGTCCTGGCGGACGAGAACTGCCACCCGTTCTCCTTCGACGGCACCCCGTGGATCATCGCCCAGAACGGCGGAGTGCCGAGCTGGCCGCTCCTGCAGCGCGAGCTGCTGCCGCACTGCAAGGACGAGTTCCTGTCGCAGATGCGCGGCAACACCGACACCGAGTTCCTCTTCGTGCTCCTGCTCTCGTTGCTCGAGGGTGACGGCGACGAGGACGTGCAGCGGGCGGTCGAGGAGGCGCTCCGGCTCATCGCGAAGGCGCGGAAGAACCTCGACCTGCCCGAGCTGACCAAGCTCAAGTTCGCGCTGGTCTCCCC
Source organism: uncultured Nocardioides sp. (assembly GCA_964503015.1). Taxonomy (GTDB): domain Bacteria; phylum Actinomycetota; class Actinomycetes; order Propionibacteriales; family Nocardioidaceae; genus Nocardioides. The sequence goes on from CAZDAO010000622.1 coordinate 2,324, forward strand.
CGGCCGGGTCATCGGGGTCAACGCCGGCCTCGGCCACCACGGCGAGCTCGACCCGAGCGGTGACTGGGAGGAGCTGCGCAAGGCCGGTCCCGGCACGGACGACTACGCCCTGTCGATGCTGCTCGAGCCGATGTACCTGCTGACCGGCTGCGACTTCGAGAAGGACGAGGCGTCCTACACTCTCCAGCCGTGCGGCGACGAGGACGCGACCACGGCGATCTTCGCCTCCGAGGCCCTGACCGACGACGCCGACGGCTGGTCGCACGTCGAGTTCGGCGAGATCGTCTTCCTCGAGCGGAAGGG
>CAZDAO010000623.1:0-2624 GCA_964503015.1 uncultured Nocardioides sp.
GGCAGAGGCGGGCACGCGGTCCAGGCGCAGGGCGTGCTCGGAGGTGAGGACCTTCTCGCCGTCGACCTCGAGGCCGGGCAGGCTCTTGCTGTAGGAGCCGGAGGCGAGCACGACCGCCTTGCCGGTGTAGGCGGTGCCGTCGACGGTGACCTCGCGGGGACCGGTCAACGTGCCGGCACCCTGGATGACGGTGATGCCGCGCGACTTGATCAGGCCGGTGAGCCCCTTGAAGAGCCGGTCGACCACCTTGTCCTTGTAGGCGTTGACGCCGGCCATGTCGATGCCCTCGAGGGAGGCCGTGACGCCGAACCGGGCGGCCTCGCGCGCAGAGTCGGCGACCTCGGCTGCGTGGAGCAGGGCCTTGGTCGGGATGCAGCCGACGTGGAGGCAGGTGCCGCCGAGGTTGCCCTTCTCGACCAGCCCGACGCTCAGCCCCAGCTGGGCCGCTCGCAGGGCGCAGGCGTAGCCGCCCGAACCAGCCCCGAGGACGAGTACGTCGAACTCACCGTCCGCCACAGATATCCCTCCACACACATCGCTCGCTCTGCTGATCCTTCGGCGCCGCCCATCTTTGCACTCTTCGTGCGCCTGTCCACACCGGGTCTTCCCGAGTCCGCCCGGCGCTCGCCACGAGCCGGATCCGGGTGACTCCCCACGATGTGGGGTGCGCCCCGGCAGAATGGTGACCATGGGCATGTTCGACCGATTCCGGCGCAAGGGGCGCACCAGCCGTCCGGCGCGGGACGCCACCCGCACCGGTTCCACGCGCGTCCGCTCCGCCGACGGCGAGGACGTCCGTCATCTCGAGAAGTTCGTCGCGACCCGGCAGGGCGTCGAGGGCTTCGTCGAGCCCCGCACCGCGGTCAGCGACGTGACCCTCCTGCTCGTCGCGCACGACGGCGAGTGGACGCGGCGGCGCGTGCCCAGCGTGAAGTGGGCCCACGACTTCGCCAACAAGAACCGCGTGCCGTCGTACGACGCCGCCGTGGTCGGAGTGCCCCAGCGGATGCGCGACTACAACGCCCGCCAGAAGGCCGAGCGCAGGTCCCGCGGCTACTAGCGGCTCGCGGTCACTCTTCGGCGATCGCCCGGGCGAGCTCGACGAGGGTGGTGACCCCGAAACCGGTCGCGCCCGCGGGGACGTGGCCGTAGGGGCCGCCGGTGTTGATCTCCTTGCCGGCGATGTCGAGGTGCGCCCACGGCAGGCCGCCGGTGAACTCGCGCAGGAAGGCGGAGGCGAAGAGCCCGCCACCCCACCGCACCCAGTCGTGCTGGAGCAGGTCGGCGACCTTCGAGCTGGTGATCCGCTCCTTCATCTCCTCGGGGATCGGCATCGGCCAGTGCTGCTCGCCGGCGGTGGCGCCGGCGGCGAGGACGGCGGACACCTGGTCGTCGGTGCCCATCACGGCGCCCACCTTGTCGCCGAGGGCGAGCTGCATGTGCCCGGTGAGGGTGGCGATGTCGACGACCACGTCGGGCTCCTCCTCGACCGCGAGCGCGAGGGCGTCACCGAGCAGCATCCGGCCCTCCGCGTCGGTGTTGCCGATCTCGACGGTGGTGCCGTTGCGCATCGTGATCACGTCACCGGGGCGCGTCGAGGTCGCGGAGACCATGTTCTCGGCCATCGGGGCGAAGGCGGTGACCTTCACCGGCAGGCCGAGCCGCGCGATCGCGAGCGTGGCGGCGACGACGCTGGCCGCGCCGGCCATGTCGCCCTTCATGTTCATCATGCTCGACGACGGCTTGATGGTGAGGCCGCCGGAGTCGAACGTGACGCCCTTGCCGACCAGGGCGAGATGGGCGACCGCGCCCGCGGGTGCCCACGTCAGCTTGGCGAGCCGTGCTGGGGCGGCCGAGGAGTCGCCGACGCTGAGGATGCCGCCGCAGCCCATCTCGGCGAGCTGCTCGTGGTCGAAGACCTCCAGCCCCACCTTGGGGGCGCCGCGGCCCTTGGTGACCTCCTTGTGGGCGGCGGTGACCAGGTCGGCGAGCAGCGGGGGAGTGCAGTCCGCCGGAGGCGTGTTCACCCAGTCGCGGCACAGCGTCACGGCGTCGACGAGCACCTCGGCACTCGTGAGGGCGGCGACCGCCTCAGCCCGCCGTGCGATCGGGGTCAGCACGACGACGTCGTTCGGCGCGTCGGCCTCCGGCTTCTGGGACTTGTAGACGGTGTAGGTGTAGCCGCCGAGGCGGTGCCCCTCCACGACGGCGGACACCATCTCGGGAGTGTCCGCGGGGAGGGCCAGGGCGACCGACGCGGCGTTGGGCACGCTGCGGGCTGCGACGCCCGCGGCACGACGTACGGCGATGGGGTCGGCGGGGTCGTCGCCAAGGCCGACGAACACCAGCAGGGGTGCGTTGACCTCGTCGCGGGTCGGTGCCTTCACCGCCTCGCCGGGCTTGCCGGTCACGCCCATGGTGGAGAGGAAGGGTCGCAGCCGGCGGCCGTAGGCCTTGGCGACCTCCTCGGCCGCGTCGCAGAGGCGGGGACCCTGGTCTCCCTCGACCACACCCACCACCACGGCGTCGGCACGGGTCCTGGCAGGGCTGGCGGCACGGAGCGCGTACGTCGTCACCCGCCGCATGTTAGGCGAGGCTCCCGCGCAGGTCGGCTGCGGTAGGTT
>CAZDAO010000624.1:0-2624 GCA_964503015.1 uncultured Nocardioides sp.
CGGGCGTCTCGCACGCCAGGCCCACGCAGCCGTAGGCGTCGGCCAGCTTCACGAAGTCCGGGATGCGCTTGGAGTGCAGGTCGGTGTTGGAGTAGCGCTCGTTGTAGAAGAGCGTCTGCCACTGGCGCACCATGCCGAGCGACTCGTTGTTGATGATCGCGACCTTGATCGGGATGTCGTTGATCGCGCAGGTCGCGAGCTCCTGGTTGGTCATCTGGAAGCAGCCGTCGCCGTCGATGGCCCACACCGTGCTGTCGGGCATCCCGACCTTCGCGCCCATGGCCGCGGGGACGGAGAAGCCCATCGTGCCGAGGCCGCCGGAGTTGATCCACGTCTTCGGGTTCTCGTAGCCCACGAAGTGCGCGGCCCACATCTGGTGCTGCCCGACACCCGCGACGTAGATCGAGTCGGGCCCGGCGATCTGGCCGAGCCGCTCGAGGACGTACTGGGGCGCGAGCGACCCGTCGTCAGGGGCGTCGTAGCCGAGGGGGTACTTCTGCTTCACCCCGGCCAGGAACGCCACCCACGCCTCGTAGTCGGCGTCGGCGCCCTCGGCCTGGAGGAGTGCGACCAGCTGGGCGATGACCTCCTTGCAGTCGCCCACGATCGGCACGTCGGCGTGGCGGTTCTTGCCGATCTCGGCCGGGTCGATGTCGGCGTGGATCACCAGGGCGTTGGGGGCGAAGGAGTCGAGGTTGCCGGTGACCCGGTCGTCGAAGCGGGCGCCGAGGCTGATGATGAGGTCGCTCTTCTGCAGTCCGGCGACCGCGGCCACGGTGCCGTGCATGCCCGGCATGCCGAGGTGCTGCGGGTGGCTGTCGGGGAAGGCGCCACGGGCCATGAGGGTGGTGACCACCGGGATGCCCGTCAGCGCCGCCAGCTGGGCCAGCTCGCGGGAGGCACCGGCACGGATCACGCCGCCGCCGACGTAGAGGACGGGTCGCTTGGCGTCGCGGATCAGGCGGACGGCCTCCCTGATCTGCTTGGCGTGGGGCGTGGTCACCGGCCGGTAGCCGGGAAGGTGCAGCTCGCTCGGCCACGCGAAGGTCGTCTGGGCCTGCAGCGCCGACTTGGCGACGTCGACCAGCACGGGGCCGGGGCGACCGGTCGAGGCGATGTGGAACGCCTCGGCGATCGTGCTCGGGATGTCGGCAGGGTCGGTGACCAGGAAGTTGTGCTTGGTGATCGGCATCGTGATGCCGCGGATGTCGGCCTCCTGGAAAGCGTCCGTGCCGATCATCGACGCGCCGACCTGGCCGGTGACCGCGACGAGCGGGACCGAGTCCATGTGGGCGTCGGCCAGCGGGGTGACCAGGTTGGTCGCCCCCGGACCGGAGGTCGCCATGCAGACGCCCACCCTGCCGGTCGCCGCCGAATATCCCTGCGCGGCATGGCCAGCGCCCTGCTCGTGCCGCACGAGGACGTGACGGATCCGCGTGGAGTCCATCAGGGGGTCGTAGGCCGGGAGGATCGCGCCGCCCGGGATGCCGAAGATGTCGGTGACGCCGGCTGCCTCGAGGGACGTCACGAGGCTCTGCGCTCCGGTGACCTGTCCGCCCTGCTCGCTCATGGCTCTTCTTCCTGGTTCGATTCTCTGGTTCGACGGTGCCTGCCCAACAAAAAACCCCCCGGCCCGGTGGGCGACGAGGGGTGACGCGCGTGCGTGGGTCCGGGGACCTCAGCTCACGCGTCGCGTGCGTACAAGAATCTCGGTGCGCATGCGACAACCGTCGTCGCCGGGACCGGCCGGCGTCAAGCAAGTGTGACAGTCGTCCCAGCATCTGGAACGCCGGTCTCGCCATCTGGCATCGGAGCGGTGCTCACTCGCGGTCGAGCCGAGTGCAGATGCAGGAACGATTGCCCTCGGCGTCCTCGACGACCCAGAAGCTCGGCGCCTCCGCGTCGCTCACGAGCCGCCCACCGGCGTCGAGGACGGCCTGCAGGCGTCGCTCCCCCTCGTCGTGGGGCACCCAGACGTCGAGGTGCCAGCGCTGCGCGGGCTCCTGCGGCGGCAATGCCGACTCCCCCGGCTCGCCCGTCTGGAACCAGAGGCCGGGCACCTGGCCGCTCGGGTCGGTGGGCTCGCCCTGGTCGTTGACCTGGCCGCCGAGCAGCGCGGCGTAGAAGGCACCGAGGCGCTCGGGGGCGGTCGCGTCGAGGCCGGGCTCGAGCTGCGTGAGGCCGGAGGTGTCGGCTGACACGCCGGCCTCGGCCGCGAAGGCACTGATCCGACGGGCGAGGTCGAGGTCGCGGACGGTGATGCCGCCGACGTCGTGGCTCGACAGGGTCACGATGACCTCGGGATAGGTCAGCGAGATGTCGGGATGGTGGTCGGCCTCCTCGGCCGCCGCGCCGATCCGGTCGACCAGCGCGAGGCCGGTCGCGAAGTCCCCGGTGCGGAAGCGGGCCCGGATCCCGGTCAGGAGGTGGCGCCAGTCCTCCAGGCCGGGCGCCTCGCGGACCTGCGTGGCGGTCAGCTTCTGCTTCGGGTCTGCGGTCGCGTCGCTCATGCGATCGACCCTGCCACCGGGCACCGACACTGGCCACCCCCTCGCGGTCGCGGACCGCCGGCGCTCAGCCCAGCGTCTGGGTGATCTCCCGGGTGTCGCCGTCGAGGACGACCC
>CAZDAO010000625.1:0-2622 GCA_964503015.1 uncultured Nocardioides sp.
GCGGCTGGTGCACCTTGCCGGTGATCGGCATGAAGTCCTCGACGTTGAACGTGTAGGGGTAGAGGCAGCCGTCCCAGCCCACCACGTCGAAGGGGTGCGTCGCATAGGTCAGGCGGGTCCCGACGATGCCGGCGCTGGTCCGGTGCTTGACCAGCACCTCGACGTCGCTGCCCTCGACCTGCAGCGTCTCGTGCGGACCGTGCAGGTCGCGCTCGCAGTAGGGCGCGTGCTCGAGCAGCTGCCCGAAGCGGGACAGGTAGCGCTTGGGCGGGTGGATGTGGGAGTTGGCCTCGACGGCGTAGAGCCGCGACGGCTCGGCGGGCACCCAGCGGTGGTCGGTCGCGCGGGGGACGACCACGTAGTCGCCGGTGCGGTAGGCGATGGCGCCGAAGACCGTCTCGACCACGCCGCTTCCGGACTCGACGTAGACGCACTCGTCGCCGATGGCGTTGCGGTAGAGCGGCGAGGGGACGGTGCCGGTGACGACGTAGGCGATGCGGACGTCGTTGTTGCCGAGCACCATGCGGCGGCCCTCGACGGGGCAGCTCCCGGTCTGCAGGTCGTGCAGCTTGAGGTGGCGGGGCTTGAGCGGGTGGTTGGGCGTGCGCGACTGGTCGGGCAGCTCCCAGACCCGGCTGTCGGTGATGGCGCTCGGCACGCCCCGGCGGTAGAGCAGGGACGAGTCGGACGAGAAGCCCTCCTCGCCCATCAGCTCCTCGCGGAACTGGTGGCCCTGGTCGTCGCGCATCTGGGTGTGGCGCTGCCGCGGCAGCCGGCCGAGTGCTCGGTAGTGCGCCATCGGTCCGCTCCAATCGTCCGATCATCGGACACTGATGTCCGCTATCTGGTGGTTAGAGTAGTCGCGTGTCCCCCACTCCTCCACCCCCCGACCACGACCGGGCCGACGGCCTCCCCGAGGCCTGGCGCGGCCTGGTCGACGACGCCGCGATCTTCCCGCCGGGCGACGCCGACCTCGCCCGGGCGTTGGACGCCTACGACGCCCGCCGGGCGGAGTGGTGGGCGGGACTCGTCGGCTCGTTCGTGGTGCGCGACACCGACCTCGGGTCCGTGCCCGCCGACGTCCCCGTCGCAGTGGTGCTCACCAGCGGCGCCGGCGCCATCGAGGGCGTGGCCTCGCTCGCCGCACGCAGGGGCCTGACCCTGGCGGGCCTCGAGGCCGCGGTTCGCGACACCGACGACCCCGTCGGCAACGTACGACGCCTCGCCGCCGCGGCGCGCGCCGCGGACCTCGACGTGCCGCTGTTCGTCGAGGTGCCGGGGCCGGTGACGGCCGCCTGGCTGGCCGCCGCCGACGAGGTCGCCGCCTGTGACCACCGGCTCAAGCTGCGACTCGGCCACGTCGACCACGACCTGGTCCCCGACGCCGCCACGGTCGCCGGCTGGATCGACGCGGCGCTCGACCGGGAGGTCCGCTTCAAGGCCACCGCCGGCCTGCACCGCGCCCTACGCCACGACCCGGAGGGCGGCGGCGCGCACGGCTTCCTCAACGTGCTCGCCGCGACCGCGGCGCTGTGGGAGGGCGGCTCGGCCGCGGACGCCGCCGCGATCCTCGAGGAGCGCGACGGCAGTGCCCTCGTCGGCACCGACGTGGCCACGGCCCGCCGCTGGTTCACCTCCTTCGGCTCGTGCTCGGTGACCGAACCCCTGTACGACCTCATCTCACTCGGATTGGTGGAGAAGCTGTGACAGCGACGAGCTGGGTCGAGGGGGCCGCGGGCTCCGGGTTCGACGTCGACCACCTGCCCTACGGCGTCTTCGCGCGCTCCGGTGAGCACCCGCGGGTGGCCGTGCGCATCGGCGACCAGGTGCTCGACCTCAGCATCGTGGCGGCGGCCGACATGGTCGACACCCACGCGCTGTTCGACCAGCCGACCCTCAACCCGTTCATGGCCGCCGGCCCGGCCGTGTGGGAGTCGACCCGGGCCTGGATCACCGGCCTGCTGACGGACGAGACCGAGCGCGACCTCGTCGAGCCGGCGCTGTCGCCCGTCGACTCGGTGCGGATGCTGATGCCGTTCACCGTCGGCGACTACGTCGACTTCTACGCCTCCGAGCACCACGCCTCCAACGTCGGGCGGATCTTCCGCCCCGACCAGGAGCCGCTGCTGCCCAACTGGAAGCACCTCCCGGTCGGCTACCACGGCCGCTCCGGCACGGTCGTCGTCTCCGGCACCGACGTGGTGCGCCCGTCGGGCCAGCGCAAGGCGCCCACGGAGGAGAGCCCGACCTTCGGCCCGTCCCGGCGCCTCGACATCGAGGCCGAGCTCGGCTTCGTCGTCGGCGTGCCCACCGCCCTCGGCGACCGGGTCACGACCGCCGACTTCGCCCGCCACACCTTCGGCGTCGTCGGCCTCAACGACTGGTCCGCGCGCGACATCCAGGCGTGGGAGTACGTCCCTCTGGGCCCGTTCCTGGGCAAGTCGTTCGCGACCACCATCAGCGCCTGGGTCACCCCCCTGGCCGCGCTCGGTGCGGCGTGGACGGAGCTGCCCGGGCAGGACCCCGAGGTGCTCGACTACCTCCGCGTCGACGGTCCGGCCGGCCTCGACGTCGAGGTGGAGGTGGTGCTCGACGGCGAGGTCGTCGCCCGGCCGCCCTACC
>CAZDAO010000626.1:0-2621 GCA_964503015.1 uncultured Nocardioides sp.
CCAGAGCCGGTTCGATCGGTCGGGCTGACAGGATTTGAACCTGCGACCCCTTGACGTTGAGCAGGCACTCAGCCGAGTCATGCGCTTCGTTGCGGAAAGGCGTGCTGACCTGCAAGAACGATGCCGGAGGAACGTGCGTGATGTCGCTCGATGTAGCTCACTTCGGCCGGGTATTGCTGGTGTTTACGACCAGTAAACGACCACGGCGCGGACGCCCTACGTACTCGTCGGCCTCGACCCCGGTGCGGACCCGGACACGCTGGAGGATCGCATCCGTGAAGGCGTCGGTGGAGTGAGCAACCCCGATGGCAGTGGGCAAACACCGAGGGCGTTGACGTCGGGTCCGAGGAAGCGGCGTTGAGACTACAGTCGCCCGGATGGGATGGATGATCAGTGCGGCAGGCCTACTCGTTGTCTTGGTGGCGCTGTGGGACATCTTCCACACTCTGTGGCACCCGGGCGGATTCGGCCGGATCGCTCGTTGGGTGTTCCAGTTCGTGTGGTGGGCAACCAAGCACGTGTTGCCCAGCCACACCCGGCAGCTCGCCGGGCCGATCGGAATCCTCGGAACCGTGGCGTTGTGGACCGGTCTGGTGGTGATCGGCTGGACTCTGGTCTACCTGCCCCACATGTCGGACGGCTTCTACTTCGGGTCTGCACTCAGACCCGAGCAGTCTTCCGATGCCCTGACCGCCCTGTACCTGTCGTTGGTCACCGTGGCCACGCTCGGCTTCGGTGACGTCACCCCGGCCGACCCCGTCCTGCGCCTGCTGGCACCGTTCGAGGCGCTTCTCGGGTTCGTCCTCCTGACCGCCGCCATCTCCTGGATCCTGCAGGTCTACCCCGCCCTGGGCAGGCGGAGGTCTGTTGCGAAGCGGTTGAGCCTTCTGCAGTCGAGTCATGCGACTGCCGTGGTGGCCGGTGGGGAACCATGCGTCGCCAGCCGCATGCTGGACGCCGTGACCGACGGCACGATCCAGGCCGAGACGGACCTCCTGCAGTACGCCGAGTCCTACTACTTCATCGAGGAAGAGGAAGAGCTGTCGCTCGCTGCGACCCTCCCCCACGCCCTGGAGTTGGCGGAGGCCGGAAGGACGTCGTCCTCGCGCGAGGTGCAACTCGCAGCCGACATGCTCACAGCGGCCGTCGAGAGCCTCGCCCTGCTGCTGGACCGTGCCTACCTCAAGACCGGGTCCGCGACACCGGAGGTGCTCGCGTCCTACGGCGCCGACCACGGATTCGAGCCCCACGCATGACGACGAAGGCGCGGGGCAGGGCGCTGCCATGACCCTCGACATGCTGCTCATCGCGACCGGCGCGCTCGGCGTGCTGGTGGCTGCGCTGTCTGCACGGATCAGGCGTCTGCCCGTGTCCGAGCCGCTACTTGCGCTGGTGGTCGGCGTGCTCGTCGGGCCAGAGGTGCTCCGCGCCTTGCCTCTTCCACCGATCACGACCGAGCATGCGAGCGTTCACGACGCGACACGGGTCCTGCTGGTGATCTCGGTGATGGGGGTCGCGCTGCGCTATCCGTTCGGTTCGGTCCGTGCACAGCTCCGGCCGGTCTCGATCCTGCTGTTGGTGGCTATGCCGGCCATGGCGTTGATCTCCACAGGCCTGACCGCCGGGATCCTCGGGGTCACGCTTGGCGCTGCGCTGCTGCTCGGGACAGCGATCTGCCCTACCGACCCGGTCCTCGCCTCGAGCGTGGTCACCGGAAAGCCCGCAGAGGAGGACCTACCGGCTCGTGACCGGCAGATCCTCTCGCTGGAGTCAGGCGCCAATGACGGGCTGGCCCTGCTGTTCGTGCTGGCCGCGGTCGCGTTCGCTGGACCGATGACCGCTGGCCAGGCAGCTGGGGACGCTCTCTGGCAGGTGCTGGGCGCGGTCGCTCTCGGTGTGGTCGCCGGCTGGCTCGGCGGGCGCGCACTGCGCGCCGGGGAGGCGCACGGGGCGACAGCCCACGGCCCGATGCTGCTCTTCACCGTCTTGCTCGCCCTGCTCGTGCTGGGGCTGTCCGGGGTGCTTCATCTCGATGGTGTCCTCGCCGCGTTCGTCGCGGGGCTGGCCTTCAACCTGACCAGCACCGGCAGCGAGCGTACGGCGGAGGTCGAGATCGACGAGGCGGTCAATCGGTTCGCCGTCCTGCCGATGTTCGTGCTGCTGGGTGCCACCATTCCCTGGACCGAGTGGGGCGAGCTCGGGTGGGCGGCGATCGTGCTCGCGCTCGCCGTGCTCCTGCTTCGTCGACTCCCCGTGCTGCTTCTGCTCAAACGACCGTTGCACCTCGGCTGGCCGGATGCGCTGTACCTGGGGTGGTTCGGGCCGGTCGGTGTCTCGGCCGTGTTCTACCTGACGCTCGAGGCGGAGGAGCTCGGCCTCCCTGAAACCGTGATGGCCGCCGGAATCATGATCGTGGTCGTGAGCACCGTGGCCCATGGCGTGACCTCCTCGGCCGGCAGATTGCTCTACCGGCGCCTCACGGGCGAGACCACAACCCGACGGCCGGGGTCCGGGGATTGACCCTCCCGATACGTGGGTGGGTGGATCCCCACCTGGGATGCAGCTCAGGCCGAGAAGACACTCCAGAGGGCGCCGGCTGCAATGCCGAGCGCGAGGCTGAG
>CAZDAO010000627.1:0-2618 GCA_964503015.1 uncultured Nocardioides sp.
GTCGACACCCTGACCCGGGGCGGGCGGATCGACTACCTCATCTGCGACGAGGCCCAGTTCTACTCCCCCGAGCAGATCGACCAGCTCGCCAAAGTGGTCGACGAGCTCCAGATCGACGTCTTCGCCTTCGGCATCCTCACCGACTTCCGGACGGTGCTGTTCCCGGGCAGCGCCCGGCTCGTCGAGCTCGCGGACCGGATGAACGTGCTCCAGGTGGAGGCCCTGTGCTGGTGCGGCAAGCGCGCCACCCACAACGCCCGCACCGAGAACGGCGCGATGGTCGTCGAGGGCGAGGTGATCGTGGTGGGCGACGTCGACCAGGTCGACGAGCCACCCGCCGACGTCGCCTACGAGGTGCTGTGCCGCCAGCACCACCGCCGTCGCCTGACCGCGGCGCGGGCCAAGGCGGTCAGCCTGGCGCCCGAGCCGCTCCCCTTCGGCTGAGCGCGCCCCCGCCCCGGCCCTTGAGTCTCCTGGAGACTCAACCCCCAGCCGGCGCGTCGAACGACCAGAAGTCCGCGGCCACCTGCGAGCAGAGCGTACGCGCGGCGGGCCGGCCACGGTTGTGGTCGTCCGACGCGCCGGTCTGCGCCCGTGAGTCGCTGGGAGACTCAAGGCCGAGCGCAGCTCAGCCGACGAGGATCGGGATCAGCATCTCGGTCGGCGTGAGCGACCCGTGGAGGCCCACGAGGGTGTTCTCGTAGGGGAAGTCGCGCGTCGAGACGACGGCGCTGTCGCCGTGGCAGGCCACCATCACGTCACCGAGGCGCGGCAGCACCCTGGCGTCGACCGCCCCGAACCAGCCGTTGCCGACGGCCTCCTCACGGGTCAGCACCGTCGCGTCGTCGCCCAGGACCTCGCGCCAGGTCGCGACCACGTCGGGCACCGCCCCAGCCGCGCAGTAGAGGTGCCGGAACCTGGCCTCGCCACCCACGAGGCCCACGCCGTCGCGCAGCCCGTCGATCTCGTCGACGTCCACCCGCGCCTCGTGGGGGCTGTCGACCATCCCGTGGTCGGCGACCACGAGGAGACGCGTGGAGGCCGGCAGCGCCTCGCGGAGCTGCTCGGCCTGGTGGTCGACCATGGCCAGCTGCTGCAGCCACTGCGTCGAGGCCACGCCGAACCTGTGGCCGGTCCAGTCGAGGTCGGAGTCGTAGACGTAGGTCAGCGACGGCAGGTGCGCCGAGGCGTTGACGGCGGCGGCGATCCGCTCGCCGACCCGGTCCGCGCCGACGTACGCCGCTCCCCGCTGCGAGGCGACGGTGAGCCCGGACCCGTCGAAGTCGCGCTTGTTGACCGAGGTGACGTGCACACCTGCGTGGGCGAGCCGGCCGAAGGCGGTCGGGTGCGGCTGCCACTCCAGCGGGTCGACGTGCTTGTCCCACCAGAGGTGGTTGAGCAGCCGGTCCGTGCCCGGGATCCGCGCGGTGAACCCGACCAGCCCGTGCGACCCGGGCACCAGCCCGGTGCCGAGCGAGGTGAGTGAGGTCGCGGTCGTCGACGGGACCCCCGCGGTGCCGGTCGACCCGTCGGCCACCAGCGAGGAGAGGTACGGCGCGGCGTGCCCGTGGCGTCGCAGGAGCTCGGCGCCCAGGCCGTCGACCAGGAAGAGCACGTACGCCGGCGCGGGAGGGAGGTCGAGCCCGCCCTCGTAGCCGTCGAGGCCGGCCCCCAGCGCGCGGGCCACCGAGGGCACCACGTCGGCGAGGGAGCGGTCGCCGTAGGCGGGAGCGGTGAAGTCCGGGTTCACGGGGTCCCCGCGGCGTTGTCCGGCGGAGGAGCCAGTGGGGGAGGCGAAGAACGTCGCGGGGTGTTCATCCCCGGGTGCGCGCGGAGAGCGCGTCGGCGAAGGCGAGCAGCCCCGCGACCGAGCCGGCACCCTCGGCGGCGGCGGAGACGCGCAGCGTGTAGTCGTCGCCGGCCAGCGTGCCGGTGTAGCCGTGGTCGGCGTCGCAGCTGGGGTCCGAGCAGACCGCCGGCTCGAGGTCGAGGCGCCCCACGCCGCCCCAGCCGATGGTCAGCACGGCCTCGGCCGGGGGCGCGACGCCCGCGGTCGGGTTGGCCACCATCCGGGTCACGACCACCGTCCGGATCGACGTCAGGGTCACCGCCTCGGTGGTGGTGGAGGTGTAGGGCTCGGGGAGCAGGTCGTCGCCGGGGTGCTCGTCGGTGTGCGCGATCACCAGCCGGGTCGGGGTGAGCAGCAGCGCCGTGAGGTGACGGCGCACCTCCTCGTGGTCGAACGTCGTCTCGTGGTGCACGAAGTAGGACACGACCTCCTCGCCACCGGCGGCGGAGAAGACACCGTCGGCGACGACCTCGGGGTAGTAGCCGGTGCGGTGGATCTCGCGGCGGAGGTCGTCGGAGACGTCCAGGTCACGGGTGGAGCGGGCCATGGGTGAAGTCTGTCACGCAGCCCCGCCGGGCTCACCAGCCAGGAGGCCTCAGGAGGCCCCAGGACGCCTCAGCCGGCCTCAATCGGGGAGGGTGTCCCCCGGCATCGTGCTGAGCCGGCGCACGAACCAGTCCGAGCGGGGGTCCTTGACCGGCTCCACCCGCACGTGCGCGCCGAGGACGGTCGCGCCCTCCGCACCGGCCAGGACCAGGGGCAGCTGGAG
>CAZDAO010000628.1:0-2613 GCA_964503015.1 uncultured Nocardioides sp.
CGAGGGCATCGACAAGGCTGGTGCGTTCGCCAACGAGAAGACCGGCGGCAAGCACGCCGACAAGATCGACAAGGCCACCGGCAAGGCGCGTGACGCCCTCGACTCCCTCGACGGCAAGAACGACGACATCCCACCCGCCCCGCCGACCACGCAGGCGTGACGGGGGTCGAGGCCCCGGCACCCTTCGCCCTCGTCCCGGCCTCCTACGTCTACCTGCTGCGGGAGGGCGGGTCGGGGACCGAGGTGCTGCTCCAGCAGCGGGGCCCCGTCCCCTACATGCCCGGGCACTGGGCGGCCGCCGCCGCCGGGCACGTCGAGCCGGGCGAGACGGCGTACGACGCCGCGCACCGCGAGGCGCTCGAGGAGCTGGCGATCACCGACATCTCGCTGGACTTCGCGTTCACCATGCAGCGCAGCCAGTTCGGACCGCCGATCGAGGAGCGGGTCGACTTCTTCTTCACCGCGCGGTCGTGGAGCGGCGAGCCGCGGATCGTGGAGACCGCGAAGGCGTCGGCGCTCGGCTGGTTCCCGCTCACCGCGCTGCCCGAGCCGACCGTGCCGCACGAGGCGCACGCCTTGTCGCACCTCTTCTCCGGCGAGCGCTACCTGACCTTCGGGTGGCCCCCCGAACGGGGGTAGCCGCTCGTGGGAGCGTTGGGCACGATCGAGCGAGATCCGACCAGGGAGGGACCACCATGACCGACGACGACCTGAGCCCGATGCCGACGCCGTACGCCGAGGAGCCGCAGCTGGTGCCCGGCGGCGTGGACGCCATCGAGGACGACCCGGCCGACACCAACCTCCCCCGCGACCTCAGCACCGAGGACAACCCGGCCGTCGACGACACCGTGCCCGACGAGATCTCGCAGCCGGACGACAAGCAGCAGGAGCCCGACGGCTCCGAGGACGAGGAGTCCGACACCACGCGCGACGGCGCTGCCACCACGGGCGAGCCCGAGGCCGGCCAGGAGGCCGAGGACGGCTCCCCCGAGCCGCCCGCCTGATCTGCCCCCGGCGAGCCGGACATCCGATGGCTCCCGTGCCAGTGTGGTGATGGTGGCGCACCCACCGCGTCACCATCACCACACTGAGCGTCATCCCCAGATCTCGAGCAGCTGTAGAGGCCGGTCGACGCCGTTGGTCACGATCGAGAGCATGCCCAGAACCGCCTACGCCGACCTGTTGTCACTCCAGTCCGGGGTCATCGCGAGACGTCAGCTCACCGAGCGCGGCGTGCCCCCTCACGAGCTGGAACGACTGCTGCGCCGGCGCGACCTCGTCCGCGTGCACGACGGGGTCTTCATCAGCCACACCGGTACGCCGACGTGGCTGGAGCGCGCGTGGATCGGCGTGCTCATCGCCTGGCCGGCGGCGCTGGCAGGTGACAGCGCCCTGCGCGCCGCCGACGGCCCGGGGAGGGCTGCACGCGACGACAGCGTGATCCACCTCGCGGTGAGCCGCGATCGCAAGGTGGCGCTGCCGTCTGGCTACCGGCTGCACCGCGTGCCGCGGCTGCACTCGACGGTCAGCTGGAACACCAGCCCGCCCCGGGTCCGCGTGGAGGAGGCACTGGTCGACCTGGCCTCCCACGCAGCAGACGACTTCACGGCGATATCCGTCCTCGCCGACGCGATCCAGGCGCGCCGCACCACGGCCACGCGTATCCGCGACCGACTCGACGCGCGCCCGCGCGTGCCTCGACGCGACTTCCTGCGGGGCGTGTTGACCGACCTGCACGTCGGCACGTGCTCGGTCCTGGAGCACGGATACCTGACGAGGGTCGAGCGGCCGCACGGCCTCCCCTCGGCCAGGCGTCAGCTGCGCGACTCGGACGACGGACCGGTCTATCGCGATGTCGCCTACGTGGACTTCGACCAGCTGGTCGAGCTCGACGGTCGGCTGTGGCACGACAGCGCCTCCGCTCGGGACGTCGACCTCGATCGCGACCTCGACGCTGCGGTCGACCGCCTCAACACCGTCCGGGTCGGATGGGGCCAGGTGTTCGCCCGACCGTGTGCGACAGCGGCCCGGATCGCCGTACTTCTCCAAGCACGCGGCTGGACGGGTGGCATCACCCGCTGTCCCGACTGCCCGCGCGAGCTACCGCTCGCGGGCTGATGGTCAGTGTGGTCATGTTGACGCGGATGTCACGTCACCACGACCACAGTCCGCAGGGAGGTCAGCCGCAGGCGGGCGCGGGCGGCAGGGGCGCCGGCACGCCGACGGAGGGCATGCCGAGGCCGACCGAGGCGGTGGTGGGCGGGGCGGACGTACGCCGCTCCCAGGCGTCGCCCGCACGCGTGCGGCGTACGGCGCGGACCGGGCCGTCGGCGACGAGGTGGTGGGGCGCGGCGTAGGTGATCTCCACCGTCACCATGTCTCCCGGCCGGACCGAGTCGTCGGGCACTGACGAGAAGTCGGCCGCGAAGTGCACGAGCCGGTTGTCGGGCGCCCGGCCCGACAGGCGGTGTGTCGCGGAGTCCTTGCGGCCCTCGCCCTCGGCGACCATCAGCTCGACCGTCCGACCCACCAGGGCGAGGTTCTCGGCCCAGGAGATCTCCTCGACGACTGCGACGAGGCGCTGGTAGCGGTCCTTGACGACGTCGGCCGGGA
>CAZDAO010000629.1:0-2610 GCA_964503015.1 uncultured Nocardioides sp.
CCGGCCGGATCAGCGCGCGCAGCGAGTAGACCTGCCGGATGACGGTGCCCTCGCCGTAGATGTCGGGCGAGCGCAGCCGCTGCTCCGACCGGATCCGGCCGGCCTGGACGTCGTAGGGACCGTCCTCGGGGTAGCCCACGACCGCGACGTTGTCCTCGGGCCCGGCCTCCGTGTCGAGCGCGAGGTGCGGGACGCCCGGGTCAGGCATCGCGAGCACCGCGATGTCGAGGTCGGGGTCGTAGAGCACGACCGAGGCGACGACCGACGAGCCGCCGACCTCCACCTCGGGCCGGGTGACGCCTGCGACGACGTGGGCGTTGGTCATCAGCCGGCCGGGCGCGAAGAAGAAGCCGGTGCCCTCGACGCCGCTGCCGCACCCGTTGGCGCCGCGCACCTTGACCACGCTGGACTGCGCGGCGACCACGTCGGGGT
The DNA here is from genome assembly GCA_964503015.1 of uncultured Nocardioides sp. GTDB lineage: Bacteria > Actinomycetota > Actinomycetes > Propionibacteriales > Nocardioidaceae > Nocardioides. Next base: position 433 of record CAZDAO010000629.1, read on the forward strand.
CGGTGAGCATCCGCTTGTCGCCGGGCTTCACCGCGACGATCCGCTCCGGGGCGAAGGGCTCGAGGTAGCGCGGGAAGAACGTCGTGCCGACGACGTTGTTGAAGGTCTGCAGCACCTTGCTGGCGTCGGCCGGCAGGGTCTGGTCGACCTTGGCGAGCACGGCGGAGTCGCGCACCAGCGGGGTGATCGCGCCGATCCGGGTGCCGGACACCGCGACGCCGAGGGCCCAGGCCACGAGGAGCACCGCGACCGCGCTCAGCGCGGACCCGCCGATCGCGTCGACGGCGCGCATCGGCTGCCAGGTGATGCGGTCGCGGATCCGGGCACCGGCGTACTGGAAAAGTGCCTGTCCGACCGAGGCCGAGACGATCACGATGAAGAGCGCGCCGAGGGAGACCCACAGCGACGGCGCCGCGTCGCCGAGCGCGGTCGGCGCCGCCCAGATGCCGAGCAGGCCACCGACCAGGAGGCCGGCGGTGGCGAAGGCCCCGGTGATGAAGCCCTGCCAGTAGCCGGACAGGGCATAGATCCCCACGAGCGCCACCAGGCACCAGTCGAGGATGTTCATGGTGCTACTCCTCGAGCTTGGTGTTGGGTGCCAGGTCGGTTCCCCTGGGCACACCCTGCAGCATGTGGTCCGGCAGGTCACGCACCCGCGCCCGGTCCCACTCCTGCGCCCAGCCGAGGTAGTCGAAGAGCCGGGCCACGATGCCGGCGGTGAAGCCCCACAGGATGACGTCCTTGTCGGGGCCGATGAGGAAGCCCGGACCCACCCAGCCGCTCGGGTGGCGGACGTTGACGCGGTGCTCGGGGTCGAGCAGCTCGGCGATGGCGACGTGGTGGATCTCGTGCACCTCGTCGGGGCTGGCGATCCGCACCTCGCCCGGGTCCTTCCAGTAGCCGAGGACCGGCGTCACCGCGAAGTTGCTGGGCGGCAGCCAGAGCTCGGGCAGCTCGCCGAACACCTCGACCTCGGCGGGCTCGAGCCCGATCTCCTCGTGGGCCTCTCGCAAGGCGGCCTCGCGCGCGGTCTCACCGGCGTCGAGCGAGCCCCCGGGGAACGAGACCTGGCCGGGGTGGGAGCGCATGTGGTGGGCGCGCTCCGTCAGCAGCAGCTCGCCCCGGTGGGCGAGGTCGTCGGGACCGGGACCCTCCTGCTGGTCGAGCCCCGTCGAGACCCGGTCGGCGAAGACCATCAGCACCGCGCCGCGACGCGCCTCGGCGTCCTCCGGCGGCATGAAGCGGGTCAGCTCGTGGACCGTGATCGATCGCGTGGCCTCGACGACGGGCGCCAGCCAGGTCGGCAGCGTGCTCATGCGGTGCTCATCTGCGCTCACAGCTCGATCCCGAGCTGGTCGGCGACGAGCTCCTCGACCTCGGCGACGGACTCCACCCCGCCCGAGGCCTGCCCGACGACGGCACCGTCGGCGTCGAGGAGGACGAACGCCGGCATGCCGCGGCGGGCGACGGCGAAGGCCTCCTCGACCATCAGGTCACCGCCGGGATCGGCGAGGGACGGATAGGTCACGCCGGTCTCCTCCGCCAGCGCGAGCGCGCCACCGGGGTGGACGTCGTTGAAGTCGATGCCGAGGACGGCGACGCGGTCGCCGTGCTGCTGGTGGAACTGCTCCAGCGCCGGCATCTCCTTCTTGCAGGGGCCGCAGTTGGCCTGCCACAGGTTGATGACCATCGGACCGCGGAGCGTCGACAGCTCGACGTCGGGACCGCCACCGAGGCAGGGCAGCGTCACCTCGGGCAGGCCCCCCTCGACCGGCTCGCCCGACCCGGGCGCGCAGTCGTCCATGCCGATGCGGGCCTTGACCTCCCGCAGCTCGGGGGTGTCGACCTGCACGTCCGGAGGGCGTACGTCGATCGCGTCGGGGCTGCACGCGGACAGGGCAGTGGCGACGAGCAGCGCGAGGAGGATCCGCCTCACGCGGGCCCCTGGGTGGTGACCAGCTTCTCGGCCTCCACCGGGTCGGTGGGGCCGGTGCCGTAGGAGGGGCACAGCCGGGCGAGCGGGCAGGCACCGCAGGCGGGCTTCTTGGCGTGGCAGCGGCGGCGGCCGTGCCAGATGACGTGGTGGGACAGCATCGTCCAGTCGCGCTTGGGGAACAGCGCGCCGACGGCGTGCTCGACCTTGACCGGGTCGGTCTCCTCGGTCCAGCCGAAGCGGCG
>CAZDAO010000630.1:0-2603 GCA_964503015.1 uncultured Nocardioides sp.
AGAGCGGCGTCACCCTCCCCTACACGATCGGCCACGAGAACGCCGGCTGGGTGCACGCCGTGGGGTCGGCGGTGACCAACGTGCGCGAGGGCGACAAGGTCATCGTCCACCCGCTCATCACCTGCGGCCTGTGCCGTGCCTGCCGCACCGGCGACGACGTGCACTGCGAGAACAACCAGTTCCCCGGCATCAACGCCGACGGCGGGTACGCCGAGTACCTGAAGACCTCGGCGCGCAGCGTCGTACCCATCGACGACTCCCTCGAGCCGGCCGACGTCGCGGCGCTCGCCGACGCCGGGCTGACGGCGTACCACGCCGCGGCCAAGGCGGCCCGCCGGCTGACGCCCCGCGACACCTGCGTGGTGATCGGCGCCGGCGGCCTCGGCCACATCGGCATCCAGGTGATGAAGGCCCTCTCACCGGCCCAGCTGGTCGTCGTCGACCGCAACCCCGAGGCCCTCAAGCTGGCGCTCTCCATCGGCGCCGACCACGGTGTGGTGGCCGAGGGCAGGCAGGTCGAGGAGGTCCTCGAGATCACGCGTGGCCTGGGTGCCGAGGTGGTCATCGACTTCGTCGGCGAGGGCGGCTCGACCGCCCAGGGCCTGGCGATGACCCGGCAGGCCGGCGACTACCACGTCGTGGGCTACGGCGAGGACGTCGTCGTGCCGACGATCGACCTGATCTCGGCCGAGAAGAACGTCATCGGCAACCTCGTCGGCTCCTACAACGACCTCTGCGACCTGATGGCCCTCGCGGCCCGGGGCGCGGTCACGCTGCACACCCAGAAGTACGCGCTGGACGACTTCCAGACCGCGATCTCCGACCTCGACGCCGGCCGGGTCCGTGGCCGCGCGATCCTCATCCCCTGAGAGGGAGCACCCTCGGTATCGTCTCGGAGAGGCTCGGCGCGGCGATCCCGACGGCCGTCGAACGGTCCTCGCACCCTGCTCCCACGCCCGATGCCACACCCGCCACCTGACATTTGGAGGATCTCTTGATCTTCATCACCGCCAAGTTCCCCGTGAAGCCTGAGCACGCCGAGGCCTGGCCCGAGATCTCCCGTGCCTTCACCGAGGCCACCCGCGGCGAGGAGGGCTGCCTGTGGTTCGAGTGGTCGCGCAGCCTCGACGACCCGAACGAGTACGTCCTCGTCGAGGCGTTCCGCGACGGCGACGCCGGTGCCGCCCACGTCGGGTCCGACCACTTCGCGGCGGCCCAGGCCGAGCTGCCGCAGTACCTCGCCCGCACGCCCGACATCGTCAGCACCGCTGTCGACCAGGACGGCTGGAACGAGCTCGGCGAGATGAAGGTCGGCTGAGGGCGGGAAAGCGCGTCAGGCGCCGAGCTCGTCGAGGTAGTGAGCGAAGCCGCCGGGCGCACGACCGGTCCGTCGACCTGAGGTGACCACCGGGACGGCGCCGGTCGCCAGGGTCGGCACCCCCGCCGCCCGCACCGCCGCGACCAGGCCGACGTCCTCGTGCGTGGGCACGGGCGGGAAGCCTCCGGACGCCCGGTAGGCGGCGAGGGTGAAGCCGAGGTTGGCCCCGTGGACGTGGTCGTGCCCGTCCGCGGTGGTGTGCCGCTGGTGCCAGGCCGAGAGCGCGGCGGGGGACAGGTCGCCGGGTCGCGGCTCGACCGTGCCGACCACGAGGCCGACCCCCTCGGCAGCCCAGCGCAGGTGCGCGACGAGCCAGTGCGGGGGCACGACGCTGTCGGCGTCGGTGCTCGCCACCCACAGCGTTCCCGCTCCCTCGGCCGAGGCCCACGCGGCGGCCGCCTCGACGCCCGCCGCCCGTGCCACGCCGACGCTGCCGGCTGTGGTGCCCACGGTGGCCACGCCTGCGCGACCGGCCACCACCGCCGCAGATCCGTCCGTGCACGCGTCGAGCACCACGACGACCTGCGTGGGGACGTCGGGGCGCCGGGTCCGCAGCGCCTCCACCGCCACCGCGACGGAGTCCAGGCAGACCGGGAGCAGCGTCTCCTCGTCCCGTGCCGGGACGACGACGGCGACGGCGTCGGGCCGGGTCATGCCGGTCGCCCCAGGACGTGCAGGAGGAAGTCCTCCTCCTCGTGCGCCACGAGCACCGGCGCCCCGGTCGCCAGGAACGCGTCGTGCACCGCCGGGCCCGCCAGCGGCCACCCGACGGGCTGGTGCCGCCAGTGGCACAGCAGCAGGTGCCCGTCGTCCTCGAGCGCGGCGAGGGTGAGCCGGACGAGCTCCTCGAGCCGACGCGGGCTGAGGAAGTAGCCGACCTCCGAGACCGAGACCAGCGCGTACGACCCGCCCGGCCACTCCTCGGGCAGCCGGGCACGACGTACCTCCAGGCCGGGCACGCCCGCGGTCCGGCGCCGGGCGAGGTCGATCGCCGCCCGGCTGCTGTCGACGGCGAGCAGGCGGTCGCACCGCGCGGCGAGGTCGACGGCCAGGCCGCCGACCGAGCAGCCCACCTCGAGCGCGGTGCCGTAGTGCTCACGGGGCAGGGCGGCGAGCGACAGCGCACGCTTGCGCCGCTCGTAGAAGGAGTCGACGTCCCAGGGGTCGGGCCGGTCCCGGTGGACGCGGTCGAGCGCGTCGTCGTCGGTGGCACCGCCGACGAGCA
>CAZDAO010000631.1:0-2591 GCA_964503015.1 uncultured Nocardioides sp.
CAGGACGGCTCGGGCATCGTCGCCGCGGTCGGGCCGGGCGTCACGGACCTCGCCGTCGGCGACCGGGTCTGGACGATGCTCGCCCAGCACACCCGTCCCGGGGGCACCGCCCAGGAGCACGTCGTGCTCCCGACGGCCAACGTGACCGTCCTGCCCGACGCGGCGTCGTACGACCTGGGCGCCTCGCTCGGCGTCCCGGCGGTCACCGCCCACCGCGCGCTGACCACCTCGGAGGACGGGCCCGACCGGCTCGCGCCCGGCGCCCTGGACGGCATGACGGTGCTGGTGTCGGGCGGCGCGGGGGCGGTGGGCAACGCGGCGATCCAGCTGGCCCGGTGGGCCGGCGCCACCGTCATCAGCACGGTCAGCAGCCCCGAGAAGGCCGCGCTGGCCGCGGCCGCGGGCGCGCACCACACGGTGAACTACCGCGAGGCCGACACCGTCGCAGCAGTCCGGGAGATCGCCCCCGACGGCGTCGACATCGTCGTCGAGGTGGCCCCGGCGCAGAACCTGCGCTCCGACGTCCAGGTCATCAAGCCGCGCGGGACGATCGCGATCTACGCCAACAACGGCGGCGACGAGGTCACCCTCAGCGTCCGCGAGACCTTCTCCACCAACGCCCGGTTCCAGTGGGTGCTGCTCTACACGGTCGGCGAGGCCGCCCTGCGGGCGGCGGCCGACGACGTCACCGCCGCCGTCGCGGACGGCGCGCTCGGGGTGGGTGAGGAGCACGGCCTGCCGCTCCACCACTACCCCCTCGAGGAGGCGGCGCGGGCGCACGCCGCGGTGGAGCACGGCGCCGTCGGCAAGGTGCTGCTCGACGTCGGCGACGCCCGGGCCGAGTGAGGACTCAGAACAGCTGCGGCACGAACGTCTGCTCGTGCAGGGGCGGGCGGACGTAGGGGATGTCGCGCACCTCGGGCAGCGTGACGCGCGGCGGCGCGACGTCCTCGTAGTCGAACTGGGAGAGCAGGTGGCTGATGCAGTTGAGGCGCGAGGCGAGCTTGTCGTCGGAGGGCACCACCCACCAGGGCGCCTGCTTGATGTCGGTGTACTGGAAGGTGGTGTCCTTGGCCATCGAGTAGCGGACGTAGAGCTCGCGCTCGGCGAGGTCCATGTCGGAGAGCTTCCAGCGCTTGAGCGGCTCGTTGTTGCGGGCCTCGAAGCGTCGCTGCTGCTCCTCGGCGCTGACCGAGAACCAGTACTTGAGCACGACGATCCCCGAGCGCACGAGCATCCGCTCGAGCTCGGGGCAGCTGCGCAGGAACTCCTGGTGCTCCTCCTCGGTGCAGAAGCCCATCACCCACTCGACGTTCGAGCGGTTGTACCAGGACCGGTCGAACAGGACCATCTCGCCGGCCGCGGGCAGGTGCTCGACGTAGCGCTGGAAGTACCACTGCGTGCGCTCGCGGTCGGTCGGCTTGGGCAGCGCGGCGATCCGCACGGTGCGGGGGCTGGTGCGCTCGGTGATCCGCTTGATCACCCCGCCCTTGCCGGCCGAGCCGCGACCCTCGAACAGCACCACGACCTTGAGGCCCTGTGACTGGATCCAGTACTGCAGCATGACGAGCTGCTCCTGCAGCCGCTTCATCTCCGCCTCGTAGACCGAGGTGCGCAACCGGCCCTTCGCGGTGTAGCGCTCGTCGTGGGTGCCGTCGACCATGTCGCCTCCTGCGGGTGCTGGACCCGAGACTACGGCTACCGGCGGAGGCGGTGGATCGCGAGCACGCTCACCGGGACGAGGGTGAGGTGGCACGTCGCGAGCGTCACCGTGCTCACCGCGTCGAGGTCCACCGGGACGGTCATCACCAGGATCGTCGCGACGGCGAGCAGCGGCGCCACGACGGCCGCGACCCGCGGCACCCACCGCAGCCGGTGGGCGAGCAGCCCGACGAGGGTGAGACCGGCTCCCAGTGGGATCGCGGTGAACCCCGCCACGGTGGCCGCGTCGACGGTGGCGCGGTCGTCGTCACGGGTGAAGGTGAAGTCGCCGCCCGCGAGTCGCCCGACGGCGTACACCACGAGGTTGACCAGCACGGCCGCGACCACGGTCCCGACGACCGTGCGGACGCGCGCCCGGGGCCGGTCCTGGACAGCCGGGGCCACGGCGCTCACGACGCCGCCTGCACCAGGTAGGCCTCGATGCGGTCGAGCGCGCCGTTCCACACCTCGGCGACGAAGAAGTCGCGCACTTCGGGCACGGGGAAGCCGACCTGGTGCACCGACATCAGGGTGCCGTCGCCGTCGGCCTCGAAGGTGACGGTGATCCGGGTGGACATCTCGGCGCCGTCGGGGGACCGGCCGACGGAGTCGGTGACGAGGCGGTGCGGTCGGTCGATCTCGACGAACGTCTGGGTCTCCCGGAACAACAGGTCCGGGCCGGGTCCCCAGACGGCCACCTGCTGGCCGCCGACCCGGAGGTCGACCTCGATCTCGACGATCCCCGGCTCCTCGTCGAGGATCGAGAACCAGACCTTCTGCTTCTCGGCGTCGGTGTAGGCGTCGAAGACCTCCTCCGGCGTCGCGGGGAGGCGGCGCGACGTGCGCAGGTCGAGCCGCCCGGTGGTGTCGTCGGTGGTGGGGTCGCTGGT
>CAZDAO010000632.1:0-2590 GCA_964503015.1 uncultured Nocardioides sp.
ACCGAGGACTACGAGCTCGTGGACAGCAAGGTGGAGACCACCACCCCCGAGGACGACCTCTTCGCGGGGATCCCGACGCCCGCTCCCTGACGGGGGAGTGGGACACTGGGGGCATGCACGCGCTGCTCATCCATCTCGCCGACGACCCGACGCCGGCCGACAACGAGGTCGTCGCCGGCCCGCTGGGCTTCGCCATCTGGATCTTCCTGATCCTCGCGGTCGTCGTGCTGGCGTTCAGCCTGGTCAAGCAGCTGCGCAAGGCACAGGCCGCCAAGGACGCCGGCGTCTACGGCGACGAGCCGGTCACCCGCGACGACTCCGAGTCCGAGAACCAGGCCTAGCCCCGCCGCTCAGCCGCGCACGACCCGCACCAGGCAGTCCCACGCCGTTCGCCGTTCCTCACCGCCGTGCTCGTGGTGGGCCGGGTCGGCCGTCCTGACCTCGCGGGCGACCCGCTCCGCGCGCACCACCCCGACCTCGATGCCCTCGAGGTCGGCCAGCACGTCGTCGGCCGTCATCAGGACCGACGGGTCCTGCGGGCCGCCGGTGCCCTCCGTCAGGTTGGTCGAGTCGTGCGCCACCAGCAGCAGCGTGCCGCCGGGCCGCAGCATCGTGGCAGCGCCGCGCACCGCCCGGCGCCGCTCCTCGGCGGGCAGCTGGAGGTAGGCGATCACCACCAGGTCGACCGGCTCCGGCGGCTGCCACGTGGTGGCGTCGGCGCAGACCCACGTCACGTCGATCCCCGCCTCGCCGGCCAGCCGGGCGCCCTTGTCGAGGGCCACCTGCGAGAAGTCCACCGCGGTCGCCGACCAGCCGCGCGAGGCGAGCCAGATCGCGTTGCGGCCCTCTCCGGCGGCGAGGTCGACGGCCGTCCCGAGTGGCAGCTCCGCCAGCTCGGCGGCCACGAACTGGTTGGGCTCGCGCGACCACACCTGCTCGCTCGCGGCGTACCTGGCGTCCCACGTGTGTGCGTCCATGCGGCCAGCGTAGGTCGGCACAGGACCGAACGGCGGACCGAACGGACACGGGGTCCTGTGGTTCCCGCGTGCTGCCATCGGGCCCGCGGGCGTTCGGTCCGTCGGTCGGCACGTCAGGCGGTGACCCAGACCCCCGCGCGCATCACCCGCACGACCTCGAGCCGGTCGTCGAGGACGACGAGGTCGGCGCGGCGGCCGGCCTGGAGGGCGCCGACGTCGCTGAGGCCCCAGGCCGCGGCCGGTGCGGTGCTGGCCGCGTGGACCACGTCGACAAGCGGCAGCCCCGCCTCGCGCGCGGCGAACCGGACGGCCGCGGCCATGGTGAGCGTCGACCCGGCGATCGCGCCGGTGCCGCTGCCGTCGGCGAGCCGGGCCACGCCCTCGCGGACCTCGATCGCCATCGGGCCGAGCCGGTAGTCGCCGTCGGGTGCACCGGCGGCGGCCATCGCGTCGGTGACGAGGAGGCAGCGGCCCGGCTTGGCGGCGAAGACGGTCCGCAGCACCGCCGGGTGCAGGTGCACGCCGTCGGCGATGAGCTCGACGTCGACGGGGGAGTCGAGCAGTGCCCCGACCGGACCGGGGTCGCGGTGGTGCAGCGGTCGCATGGCGTTGAAGAGATGGGTGCCGAGCCTCGAGCCGGCGTCGATGGCGGCGCACGCCTCGTCGTACGTCGCGTCTGTGTGGCCGATCGCGGCGACGACCCCGCGGGCGGCGAGCAGCCGCACGGCGTCGACGCCGCCGGCGAGCTCGGGGGCCAGGGTGACCATCCGGACCGCACCGTCACCGGCGTCGAGGAGCGCCTCGACCGAGGCGGGGTCGGGGTCGGTGAGCGAGCCGGGCTGGTGGGCGCCGGAGCGCCGCGGGCTCAGCCACGGTCCCTCGAGGTGCACGCCGGCGATCCGACCGTCCCGCACGAGCAGGGACAGCTCGCGGACCGCGTCGACCATCCGCTCGTGCGTGTCGGTGACCAGGCTGGCCGCGATGGAGGTGGTGCCGTGGGCGAGGTGGGTGTCGGCGACCACGGCGGCCGCGTCCGCCGTACCGGTGTCGAAGGACGCGCCACCGCCGCCGTGCACGTGGATGTCCACGAAGCCGGGTACGACGGTGGCGGCGCCGAGGTCGAGGTCGGCCGGCCGGGGCGGTGCGCCCTCGCCGACGTCGGTGATGCGGTCCCCGTCCACGAGCAGCCACCCCGGCGCGAGGACCCGCGCCGGGGTGACCACCTGGTCGGACGTGAGGAGCACGGTCACGCGCTGGTGTCCGCCTCGACGAGGGACTCCTCGCCCTCGTCCTCGCGACCGGGCGTCTTGAGGTTCCACTTCCGGATGACGAACCGGAACAGGAAGTAGTAGATCGCGGCGTAGCCGAGGCCGATCGGGATCAGCAGCAGCGGCTGCGTGGCGATGTTGAAGTTCAGCGCGTAGTCGAACAGGCCGGCCGAGAAGCCGAAGCCGTCCTTGATGCCGATCGCGTTGACCAGCGCCAGCGAGGTGCCGGTGAGCACGGCGTGGATGACGTAGAGCGGCCACGCGACGAACATGAACGCGAACTCGAGCGGCTCGGTCACGCCGGTGAGGAACGCGGTGAGCGCGGCGGAGAGCATGATGCCGCCG
>CAZDAO010000633.1:0-2581 GCA_964503015.1 uncultured Nocardioides sp.
ATCCCTGCTGCTCGCGGGTGACCCGGTCGATGAACTCCGCCGACTCGGCGAAGATCCGCGGGGCGTCGTTGTCGAGGGTGGCGACGTGGTAGCTGTGCTGCAGCACGCGTTCCTCGAAGTCCTTCGAGGACAGCCCGGCATGCAGCGCGCGCGAGGTCGAGATGTCGACGACGTGGTCCTCGGCCGACCGGAAGACGAGCACCGGGATGGTGATGCGGGGCAGGTCGCGGCGCAGGTCGGCGTAGCCGGCAAACATCGACGCGGCCGCCCGGAGCGGGGTGAGCGGGTAGCCGTGCTCGTCCGCGCCCGGCTTCTTGATGTCGTTGGCGATGCCCGGCATCGCCGGCACCACGTGCTTGAGCACCGGGAGCGCCTTGACGTCCTTGCGGAGCGTGTCGACGGCCGGATTGACCAGGCACAGCCCGGCCAGCGCGTCGCCGGTGTCGGCCGCCAGGCGCAGGCACAGGGCGCCGCCCATCGAGAGGCCGACCGCGACCACGGCGTCGTTCTCGGCGGCGAGCTTGTCGTAGGCGCCCTCGACGGTGGCGACCCAGTCGTCCCAGGTCGTGCGGTTGAGGTCCTGCCACCGGGTGCCGTGGCCGGGCAGCAGGGGCATCTCCACGGCGTAGCCGCGGGCGGCGAGGTCCTCGGCCCACGGACGCATCGAGACCGGGTTGCCGGTGAACCCGTGCTGGACGAGGACCCCGATCCGGCGCCCGCCGGTGAGCTCCGGCTTCGCCGCCACGGACATCGGGGCGACGCGGGCGGGGTCCAGGGGCGCGGCGCCGGCGCCACGGAAGGGCATCTTCACGGCGGTCAGTCTGCCCCATCCAACCGCGGCGCGGGTACCGTGATCGCGTGACGACTCCTGGCGACGAGAGCCGCACCGAGCTTGCCTGGCGCGAGATCGTGGAGCACTACGGCGAGCGCGCGGTGCTGCCTGACGAGCCGCTCGCCGGGGAGGCCGGTCAGGACGCCGGCGCGGACGACGCCGCCGGGTCCCGCGACGCCGCCCCGACGACGTACGACGACGGGCTCGACGACGCGACCGCGGACGCCGACGCGGCCGAGGTGGACGAGGTGCCCGAGTCCGAGCGGTTCCAGCCGCCCGCCGCCCCACCCTTCCCGCGCCCGAGGACCTGGCAGCGCGGCGTCGCGTGGTCCGGTGTGTTCGTGGCCCCCGTGCTGGCCCTGGTCGTCGGGCTCTTCTCCCTCGGCCTTCCGGGCCTCGTCGCCTGGGCGCTGGTGGCCTGGTTCGTCGGCGGCTTCCTCTACCTCGTGCGCGAGATGCCGCGCGCGCCCCGCGATCCCTGGGACGACGGCTCCCGCATCTGAGGCGGAGGGCTCTGGATAGGGTCGCCGGGTGGGATCGAGCGAGACGGTCGAGGTCACCGGCCACCTGATGGACAGCGGCATCCTGTCGCGGATCCTCGACGACATCCGCGACTACGGCGGCGACTACGTCATCGACCGGTTCGACGTCGGCCACGAGGCCGCCGACCCGAGCAGCGCGCGCATCACGGTCGAGGCCGAGGACGAGGAGTCCCTCCAGCGGCTGCTCATGCGCCTGCAGACCCGCGGCGTGAACCAGGTCGACCCCGGCGAGGCGGTCGTCGGCGTCGCCGACCGCGACGGCGTGCTCCCCGACGGCTTCTACTCCACGACCAACCTCGAGACCCGGGTCCGCATCGAGGGCGACTGGTACGACGTCGAGAACCCCGAGATGGACTGTGGCCTCGTCGTGCTCGACTCCCCCGGTGGCCTGCGCGTGCGCACCGTGCCGATGTCGGACGTCCGGGTCGGGATGCGGATCGTGGTCGGGGCCACCGGGATCCAGGTGTCGGTGCCCCGCCCCGACACCGGCACCGACGCCTACAACCAGCTGGTGGGCGAGACGCCGTACGACAAGCCGCAGGCGGTGCTGGTCCGCCAGGTCGCCGACGAGATGCGCCGCACGCGCGCCGAGGGACGCCGGCTGCTCTGGGTCGCCGGACCGGGCGTCGTGCACACCGGCGCGGTGCCCGCCCTCGTCGCCCTGATCGGCGCCGGCTTCGTCGACACGCTCTTCGCGGGCAACGCGCTCGCCACCCACGACATCGAGTCCTCGCTCTACGGCACCAGCCTCGGCGTCGACCTCTCCGTCACCCAGGGCGTCGAGCACGGTCACGAGCACCACGTCCGTGCGCTCAACACCGTCCGCAAGGCCGGCTCCATCGCCCGGGCCGTCGCCGACGGGGTGGTGACGAGCGGGATCATGCACGCCCTCGTCACGCACCGGAAGAACTACGTCCTCGTGGGCTCCGTGCGTGACGACGGCCCGCTCCCGGACGTGTACACCGACGTCATCGAGGGCCAGCGCGCGATGCGTGCCGAGATCGCCGACGTGGGCTACTGCCTGATGATGGCCACCCAGCTGCACTCGGTCGCCACCGGCAACATCCTGCCCGCGACGGTGCCGCTGGTGTGCGTGGACCTCAACCCCTCCACGGTCACCAAGCTCGCCGACCGCGGCTCCAACCAGGGCCGGGGCATCGTCACCGACGTGGGCCTGTTCCTCGAGCAGCTGGCGCTCGAGCTGGTG
>CAZDAO010000634.1:0-2576 GCA_964503015.1 uncultured Nocardioides sp.
GGCCAGCTCGACCGGCTCGATGTCGGCGAGGCCCGGCACCTGCGGCTGGAGCAGGCTGCGGATGGGCGCGACGACCACCTTGAGCGGGCCGTTGGTGGCGTCGGTGCCGGGGTGGCGGAGCCGGCGCAGCACCGCGAGGCGGCGCCCGACGGTGTCGCTGCGGGGGCTGAGCCGCTCGTGCGGCAGGGTCTCCCAGCTCGGGTAGTAGGCCACGGTGTCGGGGTCGACGAGGTCGCCGAGCTCCTCGACGAGGTCCTCGGCCTCGCGGGAGGTCGCGGTCACCGCCAGGACCGTGCGGCCCCGCTCGACCAGGCCGTGCACCACGACCGGCCGGACCGCACCGGGGCCGGTCAGGTCGAGGCTGGGCTGCACCGCGGCGTCGGCGAGCGCGCCCCCGAGGGTGGGTGCGGAGACGAGGCGGTGGGCGAGGGCGAGGAGTGGCGTGGACGACACCGGGGTTCCCTTCGAGAGCACGCGAACGACCCCCGTTCGCCGGACGAAGGGGGGATCGTGAAAGTCTACGGGTGGTGCCCGACGGCGGCGTGAGCGGGACGAAGAGCCCGGCCCGGACGACAACTCCGGGTTTGTCCCGGGCGTCACAGGGGTAGCACCACCGTCAGCGACCGGTGCCCCAGTGCTGGTCGCACCAGGAACTTCCACCGAGAGGAACACGGGGAACATGCGCATCACTCGTCTCGTCGCCGGTTCGGTCACGGCCGGTCTGCTCGGCCTCGCGCCGATCACCGTCGCCGCGCCCAGCCACGCCACCGACAACCTGACCACCACCACCGTCGCCACGCCCAGCGAGACCCAGCTGGAGTACGGCGACGACCTCTACGTCAGCGTCGACGTCGACGCCTCCGACGGCCTGAGCGCCAGCTACGGCACCTCGACCCTGATGGCGATGGAGGCCGGCACCTCCACCTGGGCCCCGGTCGCGACCGGCACCTCGGCCTCGAGCTCGTTCTACGACGTCAAGCCGAAGGCCACCACCACCTACAAGGTCGTCTACAGCGGCTACACCGCCACCTCGACCTACCAGGACAACTACGCCCCGAGCGAGTCCGCGCCCTTCACCGTGAGCGTCGCCCGCAAGATCACCTACCCGAGCTCGGGCTTCGTCATCAAGGGCAAGGTCACGCCCGAGTACGGCAAGAAGAAGATCCTCATCAAGGTCAGCAAGAAGCAGAACAAGGGCTTCAAGAAGTACAAGAAGATCAAGACCAAGGCCAACGGCAAGTACAAGGTCACCCTGCCCAAGCGCCGCGGCACCTGGTACTGGAGCTTCACCGTCAAGGGTGACTCCCGCTTCACCGCCAACGGCTTCGTCTGGAAGACCACCGTCTTCTGATCGCGGTCTTCTGATCCGTCGTCTGATCGACGTCACCTGACACCGCCGCCGACCCGGCAGAGCCCCGCTCTGCCGGGTCGGTCGCGTCCGGGCCCGCGCGAGAGGGCGGTGCGAGAGGGCTGTGTGAGAGTGGGTCCATGACCCGTACGCCGCTGCTGGCCGCGCTGGTGCTCGCGCTGACCGCGTGCGGTGGCGCGGTGCGCGAGCCCGCACCCGGCGGGGAGGACCTGCGTCCCGCCGACGCGGTGGTCTCCGGCGAGGCGCGCGACGGTGTCGTCGTACCTGCCGAGCTGGAGGCCGCGCTGGCCGGCACCCCGCGCCGCCCGAGGAGCCCCGGGGAGGCCGCGGCGATGGTCGAGGCGGCGCAGCGGGTCATCCGCTCGGAGCCGGCGGCCGACCTGCTCGCGGCGGCGGGTCACACCGCCCAGCTGGCGGTCCGCGAGACGGCCGTCCGGCGGACCTGGCTCCCCCGGGTACTCGAGCGCCTCCGGCCGGCGGACCGGCGCTGGATGCGTGCCAACGTCGCCGCGCGGCGCGAGTTCCGCTCCATGCACCCGGCGGCCGACCGTGACCTGGCCGACGAGCTGCCCGCCTGGCGGATCGTGGCACCCGCTCCCGAGCGCACGCTGATGCGCAGCTACCGCGAGGCCGAGCGCCGGTTCGGGGTCGACTGGGAGTACCTCGCCGCGATCAACATGGTCGAGACGCAGTTCGGCCGGATCCGGGGGACGTCGGTGGCCGGCGCCCAGGGCCCGATGCAGTTCATCCCCACCACGTGGGACATCTACGGCGCGGGCGGCGACATCGACGACGCGCACGACGCGATCCTGGCCGCGGGCCGGCTGCTGCGGGCCAACGGCTTCGCCCGCGACAAGGGCGCCGCGCTCTGGCGCTACAACAACTCCTGGGCCTACGTCCGCGGGGTCACCCATCACGCCGAGGTGATGCGACGCGACCCGCGCCAGCTCGGCGGTTACCTCGCCTGGCAGGTCTACTACCTGACCCGCGCCGGGAGCGTGTGGCTCCCCGAGGGCTACGCCCACCGGCGACCCGTCCCGGTGCGCGCCTACGTCGCCGCCCACCCCGAGCGGCTCCCCTGAACCGCAGCCACGCCGGTCCGGTCAGGCAGGCGGCGGTCCGGCATCGACCTCGGCCTGCGAACGCAGGATGCAGAACTGGTTGCCCTCCGGGTCGGCGAAGACCACCCACCCGGTGCCCGGGCCGT
>CAZDAO010000635.1:0-2576 GCA_964503015.1 uncultured Nocardioides sp.
GTCGTGATCTACATGCTCGTGGCGATCTCGGTCGTCGCGGTGATCCCCGCGGGACAGATCGCCGAGCCCACGAACGCCGAGGCCGGCATCCTGCTCGACGTCGTCAAGATCGGCGCGCCCGACCTGCCGATCGACACGATCTTCCCGTTCCTCACCGTCTTCGCCGTCGCCAACACGGCGCTCATCAACATGCTGATGGCCAGCCGGCTGGTCTACGGCATGGCCCAGCAGGACGTGCTGCCGCGCTCGCTCGGCAAGGTGCTGCCCGGGCGCCGCTCGCCGTGGACCGCGATCATCTTCACCACGCTCCTCGCCCTCGGCCTGATCACCGTGGTCACCCTGGACTCGGAGTCCTCGGTGGTGTCGGCGCTGTCGGGCACCACCGCGCTGCTCCTGCTGGCCGTGTTCACCATCGTCAACATCGCGTGCCTGGTCCTGCGCCGCGACCCCGCGCCCGACGGCGCCTTCCGCGCGCCGTCGCTGCTCCCGGTCCTGGGAGCGGCGTTCTGCGGCTACCTGCTGGGTCCGTGGGCGCGCCTCGAGGCCGACCTGGTCCAGTACAAGATCGCCAGCGGGCTGCTCGGCATCGGCGTCGTGCTGTGGGTCCTGACCTGGCTGACCAACCGTGGCGTGCGCGCCAAGCGGACCGGCTTCCGCGACATCGACCACCTCGAGCACGACTGAGTCCGGCCGCCTCCGCAGGCGGGGCCACGACACGGCCGGGTTCTGCCCCGGACGGCTGGGGTGCCCGTCTACGGTGTCCCGGTGACACGACGACCTCTCGGGCCGCTGACGGCTGTGCTGATCGCCTCCGCGCTCGGTTGCTCGTCGGTCACCCCCGCCTCGCCGTCGGCGAGCGCCACCCCGGACGACTACCCGCCGTCCGCGGTCGCGGCCGACGACCCGCTCGAGCGCGGTGGCCCACGCGACCGGCCACTGGTGCCGCGGGCACCCGAGCTGCCCGGGGCGTACCGGTTCATCTCGACCCCCGACTTCCTCAACCAGGACGTCGCGGACCTGACGGCCGACGGTCGCCGCGAGTACGTCGACCGCCGCACGGGCGAGGTCGCCAACTCCACCAACGCCGACTACGACGCCGCCCTCGACCACGTCATCGGCGAGATGGCCTCCCGCGACGCCGACGACGTCCTGGTCGCCGGTGACCTCGTCGAGGGCCGGTGGGGCCGTGACGACGCGCGCACCGGGGTGTTCGGGCCGGTGCGGACCCAGGCGCAGCGGCTCCGGGCCTACCGCCGCGCGGCCGCGGTCTACTACCCGGCGTGGCGCGAGCGCTTCGCGTCCCACGGCCTGACGACCTACACGGCTCTCGGCGACCACGAGATCGGGGACGACCCGTGGCGCGCGCGCCGAGACGAGTGGATCGACTTCAAACGCCGCCACGTGCCGCAGTTCAAGCGGATCTACGCCGCGGAGATGCTCTCGGGCGCAGACGGCCGGCCGCGCTTCACCGACCGGCCGAAGGGCCAGGCGCGCGACACCGCCTACGCCGTGCGCCTCGACGACGACGTCCTGCTCGTGACGATCGACGTCTTCGAGCGTCGCGGGGGAGGCGTGCACATGTCGGTCGACCCCGCGCAGCTGCGGTGGCTCAAGGGGGTGCTCCGGCAGGCGCGCCGCGACGAGGTCCCATGGGTGATGGTCCAGGGCCACGTCCCGATGACCGGGAAGGTCCGCACCCGCAACTCCAGCCACCTCGTCTACGAGCGGGGCTACCGCTCCGACCTGTGGCGGACGATGGTCCGCGGTGGCGTCGACGTCTACCTCAGCGGAGAGGTCCACGACCAGACCGTGCACGAGCGCGACGGCGTCCTCCAGGTCTCGCACGGCTCCCTGCTCTACCGCGGCGAGGCGTCCTACGTCGTCGCGCAGGCCACCGCCGACCAGCTCGTCCTCGAGAACCACCAGTTCCGCGGCACGATCGGCTTCGAGGACCGGCTCTGGACGACCTCGCGCCAGGGTGCGCCGGGCCACATCAGCTATCCCGGCGCCTCCGTCGTGACCGGCACGCTCGAGGCGCACCGCACGTCGTCCGGCGGCATCGAGGTCGACGACGCCGACGGGGTGCTGGAGCCGCGCCGCTGACCCGGCGGTGTCCAGCGCCGTCCGGGCCCGTTCAGCGGGCGGTCACGGTTCGGGGAGAACGCGCCCCGCGCCGTACCCTTGTCGGGTGAGCTCCATCCCCTCCCTCGAGCAGTTGCACGCACTCGGGCCGAAGCAGCAGCCGACCTATCCCGACGCCGGGGCGGTCGACGCGGCGGTGGCCCGCCTGCGCACCGCGCCGCCGCTCGTCTTCGCCGGTGAGTGCGACGACCTCACCGAGAAGATCGCCGCGGTCACCCGCGGCGAGGCGTTCCTGCTCCAGGGCGGCGACTGCGCCGAGACGTTCGCCGGCGCGACGGCGGACAACGTCCGCAACAAGCTGCGGGTCCTGCTGCAGATGGCCGTCGTGCTGACCTACGCCGCCTCGGTGCCGGTGGTGAAGCTCGGCCGGCTCGCTGGCCAGTACGCCAAGCCGCGAAGCTCCGACGAGGAGACCCGCAACGGCGTCACGCTCC
>CAZDAO010000636.1:0-2567 GCA_964503015.1 uncultured Nocardioides sp.
GTGTCCCGCGTCAAGGAGTTGGCAGGTTTTCGGTGGTTTGAAATGTCGGGACGGTCGGGCTGGCCAGGCCGAGGTGCACCTCCTTGGGCCGGTTCCAGGCCAGTGCTTCGTGGGGCCTGATCTGGTTGTACTCGATCCGGTACTCCTCGGCGTGCTTGGCGAGCATGACGGCGTCGTCGATCTCGTCGATGTAGAGCCGCTCGTACTTCAGCGTGCCGAACCCGCGCTCGCGTGACCCGTTCTGGCCGGGCGACTTGACCCGGGTGCGGACGTGGTTCAGCTCGGGGTGGGCGAGGATGAAGGCCTCGAACCGAAAGGACCGGAACGGGCCTCCGTTGTCGGTGACGATCGTGACGACCGGCTTGATCTCACCGGTCTCGGTGTCGATCTCGCAGAGATCTGCGAGTGGGTGTCCGAACATGGCCTCGTAGTCGGCCAGCGCGAGTTCGACGGCATCGATCGCGTCGAACTGGTTCGCGGTCGGCGAGACGTGGAACGGATGCTCGTACTTGCTCCAGTAGTCCCGACAGCCCGCCACCCGCCAGGCGCCGCCGGTGGTGGTCTCGAACTCGGAGAAGTCCAGCTGCCAGACCTGGTTCGGCCCGGTCGGGTCGTTTGCGAACGCTGCCTTGCGTCGCTCGGCAAGCTTGCGGCGTTCGCGCTGGTAGTGCGCCGGCAGGATCAGCCCCTCGTCGCGCAGGAGCCGCAGCACGGTCGCCTCGCTGACGACGTGCCCGTCGTGGCGGACCATCGCCCAGATCTTGCGGTGGCCCCAGGCCGGGTGCTTGTGGGCGTGGAAGAGCACCCGCTCGCGAGCCGACTCGCGAGCCGGAGCTGGCCACGGTCCCTTGGCCTGACCGCCGGCTCTGGTCTTGGCCTGCCAACGTCGCCACGTCCGCTCGGGCATGTCGATGAGCTGGCAGAACCTCGGGGTCGACATGCCCGCCTCGATGCGGATCACCTCGAGGTCCTCGAAGGGCCCAACCTGCCCTCCGCTGACTTCTTCCACACGCGTAGCTCGACCGCGGCCTCGCCGAGCGCCTGGGTCAGATCAGCGACCTCGGCCTCGAGCTGCTGCTCCCGTGTCGACGGCCCGGACCTGCCGGCCGCCAGCGCCGTCTTCCCGGCTTCGAGGAAGTCGGCCTTCCACCGGCCGATGGACTGCTCGCTGACCTTCTCCCGCCGAGCCGCCTCGGCGATTGTCATCTCTCCGGCCAACACGCTCAGCACGATTCGAGTCTTCTGCTCGGCCGGGATCACAGGGGGTCTACCCATGTCGTGGATTCTCCTTCAGGGACTGACTAAACGTCCCTGCCAGAAATCCTGACGCGCGACACCAGGTACGCGTGAACTGTCGTTAAAAAACCTGTCAGGATGCTAACGGACACTCGTCGGAGTGCCAGGCGCGACAGTGTTACTCAGCAATATCCGCCGCCGACCTTGCCGAGACTCGAAGGTCCGGTTGGCGCAGCCAGGCCACCGTATTTGGTACCGGTGTTGAAGTAGTACTGGAAGTTGCCATGATTCGTGTACTGGAAAGCACAGTACCTGATTCCCGTCCTGTTCCATGCTGACTTTGCGTTGGTGTTCATCCAACCAAGGGTCGCGGGCTGGGCGGCTGTGTAGAAGAGGTCGCCCGTCCCGTTAGTTCCGGTAAATAGGCACATCCATCCTGGCGGACAGTCGGACCATGCAGCGCTGGCCGGCTCGGCCGCAACGAGATGTGCAGAAAAAATCGAAGCTACACTGACGATAATGAATGCGATCTTGGACTTCACTCGACGCAGCATGATGATCCCTTCTAACGACATGTCGTCTCACTATGTCCTACGCATCATGGGGTGCGCAATGGCTCAGCGTCGTGGGCAGCACGTGCTGGATTCTGGCGCCGCCCCGTCGCCGTTTAGTGCCCTCCATCACTCCGGCGCTGGCTGCTTTCGAGCACAGCCTGTTGCGAGCCATCGAAGGTCCGCTCGGCGTGATCCACTCGGACCTACACTGCGAGCACCTGCTGGTAGGTCCCGAAGGCAAACTCACAGGCGTGCTGGACTTGGGAGATGGGTTGGCTCGGTCGCAACGTCACGCCTCTCCATGCGGACAGCGTGTTGGCCCTCTGCGCCGTTGCCCGTGCGGTTTGGCCCATCGACGAGCCACGCGGGTTGGCACGCCTTCGGCACCGGCTCCGGGTTCAGAGAGGTTGACCTGATCGAAACGCCTTAGATGCGATCGGCAGCCAGACCGACCCGCACGCGTTCCGCGCACTCCGAAACGACGAAGTCACCTACGGACGGCGCAAGCCCGAGAGTGTGGACGCTTGGTACCAGGCCACTACGTCCGCTGGTACAGATGTCGCGGCGTTAGATCATTCCGGAGCACGGGTTGTATCTCGCCCGGCGCTGACATCGACAACGCCCCGCGCTCGTCGGCAGTTTCAGGCGTCTGGGAAGAGGCCTAACGGCCATCGGTAGGGCACGAGCGATCGCTCGCGGTACTCGACTCGCGACCGGTGCGGGATCCACTCAGGGCACTGACAGCCAACCTGTCACCTGCTCGTGCAGCAGACCCCA
>CAZDAO010000637.1:0-2567 GCA_964503015.1 uncultured Nocardioides sp.
GGGCGACGGCGATGAGGTAGAGCCGCTTGGTGCCGAACCGGTCGGCCGCCCAGCCGGTCAGCGGGATGACGCTGGCCAGGGCGAGGGTGTAGCCGGTCATCGTCCACGCGACCTCGGCCGCGGTGGCGTCGAACTCCTCCTGGAAGGTGTTGAGGGCGACGGAGACGACGGTGATGTCGAGGATCGACATGATGGCACCGAGGACGACGACGCCCGCCACCATCAGGACGCGCTTGTCGAGCTTGTCGGAGCTGTCCGGCTGGATGCCGCCGGGTGAGGTCTGGGTGCTGGTCACCCGACAACGGTATTGGTTGCCTCGGACAACGAACGAATCCTTTTCCCGTTGTGGAGGGTCACCCGGGTCTCAGGTGCTCCACCGGGAAGTGGCTGTCGTTCGGGGCCGCGGACGACCGTTGGCCGGTGGACTACCCCCGTACGCCGTCGAGGTCCTCGATCCGCGCCAGGCTCGGGCCGCGCATCGCCTGCAGCTCACGGGCGCGCTGCTCGACCTCCCGCATCACGCGCAGCACGTTGCGGCAGGTCAGCCGAGCCAGGTCGGCCTCCGACCAGCCACGCTCGGCGAGGGCGCCCAGCAGGGCGGGGTAGGTGGACACGTCCTCGAGGCCCGCCGGCAGCACGTCGACCCCGTCGTAGTCGCCGCCGAGGCCGACGTGGTCGATCCCGGCGACCTCACGGACGTGCTCGCAGTGCGCCACCACGTCCTCGAGGGTCGCGGGCGGCTGCGGGTGGTCGAGCGTCCACGCGGTCTCGAAGGGCCCGAAGCGTGCGCCGTCGGCCTCGGCGATCCCCTCCGCCGCGGCTGCGGCGACCAGCTCGCGGTGCCAGTCGGCGCAGGCGCCGTTCACGAACTTCGGCACGAAGGTCACCATGCACACACCGCCGTTCGCCGCCGTCGCCTCGAGCACGTCGTCGGGCACGTTGCGAGGACTGTCGGTGACGGCCCGCGCAGAGCTGTGGCTGAAGAGCACGGGGGCCTCCGCGACCGCGAGGGCCGCACGCATGGTGTCGGCCAAGACGTGCGAGAGGTCGACCATCATGCCGATCCGGTTCATCTCCCGGACCACCTCGCGGCCGAAGGCGGTGAGCCCGCCGGCCACCGGGCGATCGGTCGCGGAGTCCGCCCACGGCGTGTTCGCGTTGTGGGTCAGCGTCAGGTACCGGACGCCCAGCTCGTGGAGCTGCCGCAGCGTCCCCAGCGAGCAGTTGATCGAGTGGCCGCCCTCGGCTCCCGCCAGCGAGGCCATCCGACCGCTCGCCCAGGCCTGCTCCACCTCCGCGGCACTGGTCGCCCAGGCGAGGCGGTCGGCGTACGTCCTGGTGAGGTGGCGCGCCGCGTCGACCTGCTCCAGCGTCGCGCTCACGGCGTCGTCACCGGTGAGCCGGGTCGGGACGTAGACCGACCAGAACTGGGCGCCCATCCCACCCGCGCGCATCCGCGGCAGGTCGGTGTGGGTCGGCGTGCCGCCGGCCCCGACGTCGAGCCGGGAGAAGTCGTACGACGTCTGCGTCCGCGCCTCCCAGAGCAGGTCGTTGTGGCCGTCGATCACGGGGTGCGCGGCGAGCAGCGCCGGGATGTCCACCGGGAGGTCCATGCCGCACGACGCTAGCAACCGGGAACTCCGTGTCGGTGCCGCGCGTTAGCGTCCCTGTTGCCCGCCGTCGGAGCGAGCACGGAAGCGAGCAGTGCATGAGCCTTGTCCCGGTCACCGGTCCCGCCAGGCTGCTGGTGGGGGAACCGCCCCGGGAGGGCTCGATCGAGTTCACCGACGACCGACGCACGCTCGTGATGCCGATCCGTGGTGCGCTGCCGATGCTGGCCAAGGTGCGCGACCAGGACGACCTGCACCCCTCGGTCGCGCTGCTCGCGGGTGCGTCCCTGCTCGGCCTGCAGCTGGTCGCCGCCGGCCGGTTCGCGCCGGACCCCGAGGGGCGCCACTGGCAGGTCGCCGGGCTCGACGCGCACGACGAGCGCCGCATCCTCGAGCTGGCCCGCGCCCGCGCCCACGCGGGGTTCGACGAGGCCACGGCGGAGGGCACGGTCCGCGCACTGCTGGACGCCGTCGCCGACACCGTGCCCCGCGCGGCGCCGGGCCGCGCCCGTCCTCGCCACGCGCCCGCCGGTCGCCCGGCGCCGCCGCGGAGCCCCGACGACTTCAGCGACCAGCTCCAGCAGCGGATCGCGCGGCTCCGGGCCCGCGGTCGCGACGACCGGCCGCACCTGGTGTCGATCTCCTTCCGGGTCGAGGCCGACGAGGAGGAGCTCGTCGCGGGGGCGGTCCGCCTGGTGATGCAGGTGCACGCCGTCGACAACGCCGCACACGTCACCGACGCGGCGGAGCTGTGGGCCGACGCGGGGCCCGACGCCCGCCACGGCTTCGGTGAGCGCGCCCGCACCCACGCCGCGATCGCGCTGCGCTCCGCCGCCGACGCGTGGCCGGTCCTCGACCGGCTGCTCGACCTCCGGGTCCCCGACGAGATCACGCTCGACTCCGACGAGCTCCTCTCGCTGCTCGACGAGGGCGCCGCGGCCCTCACCGAGGCCGGCC
>CAZDAO010000638.1:0-2564 GCA_964503015.1 uncultured Nocardioides sp.
CGGACCGTAGATCTCGACCACACGGCCGCGCGGCAGGCCGCCCAGGCCGAGGGCCACGTCGAGGGCGATCGACCCGGTGGGGATCACCTCGAGCGGGGCACGCGTCTCGTCGCCCAGTCGCATGACCGAGCCCTTGCCGAACTGCTTCTCCACCTGTGCGAGCGCGGCGTCGAGGGCCTTCTCGCGGTCTGCACCAGCCATTGCTGTGTCCCGTCTTCTCGTCGTGTCGTGAGGTACTTCTGCGACGTTAGGGCGAGCCACCGACAGTCCCTGATCAGGACCGTCGCACGCTGTGGACGACCTCACCCCTCGTCGTACCTGTGGAGGAACAGTAGCCCGAACAGGTGTTCGACGGCAGGTGCGCGCCCGGCGTGTCGCGGACCGGTTCCGGCGTCCCACGCCGGGCGGTCAGCCCCGGCTGCGGACCTGGACCCCGGCGACGACGACGGCGAACGCCATCAGCTCGGCGAACACCGCCAGCGCGGAGTACCCCAACGCTGCCACGATGACCCCGGCCAGGGCACCCCCGCCGGCCGCGGTCAGCGACATCGCCATGTCGGAGGTGCCCTGGACGTCGGTGCGCGCGTCGATGGGCGTGCGGTCGGCGATCACCGTCGAGGCCGCCACGGTGGCGCAGGACCAGCCGAGGCCGAGCAGGAACAGGCCGGCGAAGATCTCCCACGAGCTGCCCTGCGGCGACACGGCGCAGAGCGTGAGCGACACCAGCAGCAGCACTCCCCCGGCGACGAGCACCGGGCTCCGTCCGGCCCGGTCGGCGGCCCAGCCGACCACGGGCGAGAACGCGAACATGCCGAGCACGTGGACCGAGATCACGAAGCCGATGACCTCGAGGTGCGCCCCGCCGTGCTCCATGTGGAGCGGTGTCATGATCATCACCGTCACCATCGCCGCGTGCGCGCACGCCATTGCGACGACGGCGGCACCGACGGCCGGCACGTCGCGGACGACCTCCGCGAAGCGCCGCCAGGAGCGGCCGCGAGGCTCGCCGGGCAGGCCCGGGGTGATGCCGGCCGCCTGCTGCGCCACCAGGAGCGGATCGGGGCGCAGCCGCAGCCACACCCACCCGGCGGCGAGGACGAGCACCACCGAGCCGATGGCGAACCCACCCGTGAGCTCGGGGATGCCGATCCGACCGGCGAGGGCGCCGCCCGCCCCGACCAGGTTGGGCCCGGCCACGGCGCCGATCGTCGTCGCCCACACGACCACCGACAGGGCCCGCGCCCGGTGCTCGGGAGCGGCCAGGTCGGTCGCGGCGTAGCGCGAGCCGTTGTTGACCGCGGTGGTCGCACCCAGCAGGACCGCGCCGACCAGCAGCACCAGCATCGAGTCGACCACCCCGGCCAGGACCGCCAGCACCGCGCCCGCAGCACCGAGCAGGTAGCCGGTGACGAGGCCGACCCGGCGTCCGCGCCGACGCATCACGCGAGCGAGGACGTAGGCGGCACCGGCGGTGCCGAGCACCTGGAACGTCTGCGCGAGGCCGGCCATCGTCTCGCTGCCGGAGATGTCGCGCGCCAGCAGGGAGGCCGTCGCCACGCCGATGGTGACGCCGACCGCCCCCACCGCCTGGGAGACCACCAGGGTGCGGACCGTGCGCCGCTGGACGTCGGCGACGTCCGACGGGACACCCGGACCGGCGTCGGTCGGGGCGCTCACCGCTCGCTGTCCGGCAGCTCGAGCTGACGCCACACCGCTGCCCACACCTGCTTGGGCGGCACGCCGGCATCGAGGGCCTCCTGGGTGGTCCTCCCGTCGAGGTCGCGGACGACGGTGAGCTCGGCCCAGGTCCGGGAGTAGTCACGGCCCAGCGCGTGGTCCAGCCGTGCCCAGAACTCGGTGTGCCTCATCCGAGCATCGAACCACGGACCGCCGACACCTCGAGCCAGGTCTCCCCGCGCGAGCCCGGCACCCCCGCCCGCACCTCGGCAGGCGCCCAACCGGCATCCGCCAGCACGTCCGCCAGCTCCGCGCGCCGCCAGTAGGTGAAGTGGCGCGCGCGCCTGATCGACCCGTGCGTCGACCAGCCCTCGCCGTCGCCCTCCTTGAACGACGCCCGGAGGACGCCGCTCTCGCGCGTCACCGCGGCGAGCCGCGACAGCACGATCGGGAGGTCGGCGCGCGCGACGTGGAGGAGCGAGGCGTTGGCCCACACCGCGTCGTAGGGCCCCTCGGGCGAGGAGAGGTCGTCCACGAGCGGATCGAGCAGGTCGGCGGCGAGCCCCTGCTCACGCAGGAGCGCGACGAACGTGGGCGTGACGTCCGTACGCCGGACCCGCAGGCCCAGCTCCTCCAGCAGCCGTGCGTCACGCCCGCCCCCCGACCCGATCTCCAGCACCCGGGCGCCCGCGCCGAGGCGGTCCGCGAGTGCCGCCATGTCGGCACGCACCGACGCCGGCACCGGAGGCGATGCCTCGGCGTAGGCGACGGCGTCGAGGTCGTAGGCCCGCACCGTCTCGTCACGGCTGTCGCTCACGAGCCGTCGGCCCCCACGTCGTGCAGGTGGTGGACCACGTCGTGCAGGTGGTAGGTGCCGAGCGACTCGA
>CAZDAO010000639.1:0-2561 GCA_964503015.1 uncultured Nocardioides sp.
TCGGCGGGCCCGATGGTTTCGTGACTCCGCTCACCGGACGGGGGCGAAGCGCCCGGTCAGCGCAGGGAGTACGTCGCGAGGGAGACGCCGACGTAGTGCGCGGCGAAGGCGAGGACGGTGAAGGAGTGGAAGACCTCGTGGAAGCCGAACCAGCGGGGCGAGGGGTCGGGACGCTTGAGGCCGTAGACCACGCCGCCGAGGGTGTAGAGGACACCGCCCACCGCGACGAGCACGAGCGTGGCGATCGCGATGCCGGAGCTGAACTTGTCGGCCCCGTCGACGAACTGCGGGATGAAAAAGACCGCCGCCCAGCCGAGGGCGATGTACATCGGCGTGTAGAGCCAGCGCGGCGCGTCGGTCCAGAACACGCGGAACAGCACGCCGGCGATGGCGGCGCCCCAGACGACGAGCAGCAGCGTCGTGCGCGCGCTGCCGTGCAGGAAGAGCAGGGCGTACGGCGTGTAGGTGCCCGCGATCAGCACGAAGATGTTGGCGTGGTCGAAGCGCCGCAGGAACGCCCACGTGCGCGGCGACCAGGTGCCGCGGTGGTAGATCGCCGAGACGGTGAAGACCAGCAGGGCGGACAGGGCGAAGGCGGCGGACCCGACGCGGGTCGACGCGGTGGGGGAGAGCGCCACCAGGACGATGCCGGCGGCGAGTGCGAGGGGCGCGGTGGCGGCATGGAGCCAGCCGCGCAGGTGGGGCTTGACCTCGGCCATCTTGTCGGCCATCAGCTCGCCCGCGCGCTCGACGGCGCTCTCCACGCGGTGTCGGTGGGTGGTGGGCTGATCCATGGGCCAAAAGTACCGAAGACCTCCTGAGGCGCGCAGGCGTTGCCGACGAGTGCCCGGTCACACGGCGTTACCATCGGTGGGTGGTCAACGTGAAGGACGCACTGCGACGGGTGCTCTACCCGGCGTACGAGTCCCGGGTGGTCAAGTCCCTGCCCCAGGACCAGATCCCGCAGCACGTCGGGGTGATGCTCGACGGCAACCGGCGGTGGGCCAAGGCCGTCGGCCTCAACACCGCCGAGGGCTACCAGGCGGGCGCCGACAACATCCGCCCCCTCCTCGGCTGGTGCGAGGAGGTCGGCGTCAGGGTGGTCACCCTGTGGCTGCTCTCCAGCGACAACCTCACCAACCGCCCGCCCGAGCAGCTGACCGGGCTGCTGAAGATCATCGAGGGCGCCGTCGAGTCGCTCGCGGAGGCGCGGCGCTGGCGGATCCACCCGGTGGGGGCCCTCGACCTGCTGCCGACCGAGACCGCCGAGCGGCTCAAGGCGGCCGAGGAGGCGACCCGCGACATCGACGGCATCCTGGTCAACGTGGCCGTCGGCTACGGCGGCCGCCGCGAGATCGCCGACGCCGTACGCGCCCTGCTCGCCGACCACGCCACCAAGGGCACCTCGCTCGAGGAGCTGGCCGACATCATCGACGTCGAGCACATCGCCGAGCACCTCTACACCAAGGGCCAGCCCGACCCGGACCTGGTGATCCGCACGTCGGGCGAGCAGCGCCTGGGCGGCTTCTTGCTGTGGCAGTCGGCCAACTCGGAGTTCTACTTCTGCGAGGCGCTCTGGCCCGACTTCCGCCGGGTCGACTTCCTGCGCGCGATCCGTGCCTACGCCGCCCGCGAGCGCCGCTTCGGCGGCTGAGCGCCCGTTCCCGGAGTGGACGAATCGTTACCGTCTGCTCACCCCACGTTCGGGCGTGTCGACCGATTTCGTGGAGGAGCCGGGCGTACGTTCGCGGCATCGGCAGGTGGGGAAGCCTGCCGTACCGGGAGGCAGCCGTGGGCACTCAGATGGGAGCTCTCCGGTCCGTTGAATGACATCGGGCCGGGCGAGGAGTGCGCGCGCCGACCCGCAGCAAGGGGTTCGTCGTGGCCAGCAAGACCTCACCCAGCTCCGCATCGCCCAACGCATCGTCCGACCGTCGCACCTACGTCCTCGACACGAGCGTCCTCCTCGCCGACCCGGGGGCGCTCAAGCGCTTCGCGGAGCACGAGGTCGTGCTGCCGGTGGTGGTGATCACCGAGCTCGAGGGCAAGCGGCACCATCCGGAGCTCGGGTTCTTCGCCCGCTCGGCGCTGCGCTCGCTCGACGAGCTGCGCATCCTGCACGGGCGCCTCGACGAGCCGGTGCCGATCGGCACCGAGGGCGGCACCATCCGCGTCGAGCTCAACCACACCGACCCGGAGTCGCTGCCGTCAGGCTTCCGCCTCGGAGACAACGACACCCGCATCCTGGCCGTGGCCCGCAACCTCGCCAACGAGGGCCACACCGTGACCCTGGTGTCCAAGGACCTCCCGCTGCGGATCAAGGCCTCCGCCGTCGGGCTCGACGCCCAGGAGTACCGCGCGGAGGCGGTCAGCGACTCCGACACCGGCTACACCGGGATGACCGAGCTCGAGGTCCCGGCCGCCGACCTCGACGAGCTCTACGAGGACGGGGTGATCGACCTCGCCGACGCCCGCGACCTGCCGTGCCACAACGGCCTGGTCCTGCTCTCCGAGCGCGGTACGGCGTTGGGCCGGGTGGGGGCGGACAAGCGGGTCCACCT
>CAZDAO010000640.1:0-2552 GCA_964503015.1 uncultured Nocardioides sp.
TTCGCCCGGCTGGTGGAGTGGACGCGTGAGCTGGCGTTCGACCACCTCGACCTGCGCGACGTGACCCTGGTCGGGCAGGACTGGGGCGGGCTGGTCGGGTTGCGCCTGGTCGCCGAGCATCACGACCGGTTCAGCCGCGTCGTCGCCGCCAACACCGGGCTCCCGACCGGCGACTACGACATGCCCGAGATCTGGTGGCAGTTCCGTCGGGCCGTCGAGAGCGCTCCGACCCTCGACGTGGGCCGGCTCGTCGCCGCGGGCTGCGCCCGTCCGATGAGCGACGACGTCCGAGCGGCCTACGACGCACCGTTCCCCGAAGAGCGGGCCAAGGCCGGCGTGCGCGCCCTGCCCACCCTCGTACCCACCCGTCCTGACGACCCCGCGGCAGAGGCCAACCGCGCGGCGTGGGAGGTCCTGTCGAGGAGCGAGGTGCCGTTCCTCGTCGCCTTCAGCGACGGCGACCCGATCACGGGCGCGATGGCGCCGATCCTCCGCACGCTCATCCCCGGCACGCGCGGGCTCGACCACCCGACCATCCGCGGTGCCGGCCACTTCCTCCAGGAGGACGCCGACGAGGAGCTGGGTCAGGTCGTCGCCGACTTCGTGCTCGGCCCGCGCCAGGGCCAGTAGGACCTCGCCCCCTCGGTCGCGAGCTCGGCGCGTCGGTGGCGTTCGACGGTGGGTCACAGCCGCTCCGGATCTACTCTCTCCCGACGACGTACACACCGATAAAGGGGGATCGTGATGGAGCAGCTGGCGTGCCCGTTGTGCCACGGAACGGAGTTCGAGCGGCAGCAGTCGCGGCAGGACTCGAGGTGGGGCTTCACCTCCCACAAGATGACGCTGATGATCTGCCTGACGTGCCGACACGTCCTGCACTTCTCCGATGGCCATTCCGTCTTCGACTTCGACTGACGAGGAGCGACCCGCCGAGCCGGGTCCGCGCCGGATCGACCGCTGCAACGTCGACGAGGCCGACGTCGTGCTGCGCCAGGAGCGCCGAGAGGGCGAGCTCGCACCAAGACCCGTCCTCGAGGGCAAGGACCGCCTCTTCTGCTTCGGCAACCTCGAGGAGATGCGATCGATGATCAGCGACCGCAAGTAGTGCGGGTCGGGCGGCTGATGAAGAAGCACGTGCCGCCCGCGGTTTCAACCAAACCGCCTCTACGTGAGATGGCGCGCCCCTACGGTTGGCGCATGAACATCTCACGGCTCTCGACCCCGCAGCGCGTCTCGGCAGTGTCCATCCTTGTCGTGGCGTTGGCAGCCTTTCTTCCGTGGGTGTCCATCTTCGGCATGGGCGTCAGCGGGATCGAGGGTGACGGAGTCATCACGCTGGTCCTTGCGGTGGCGGGCGGCGTCGTGCTCGCGGTGACGACAGGGTTGTTCGGGGAGCCGAAGGCCGCTGGGAAGAAGTCGCAGATCGCCCTTCTGGTGATGTCCGTGCTGGTCGCCCTTGTCGGCCTTGTGGACATGAACGGTGCAGCCGCCATCGGCCTGTACCTCACGCTGTTCGGTGGCGTTGCCTGGGTCGTCGGCGCAGCCTGGCAGCTCAGCGTCTCCAAGAAGGACGCGTCTCCCACCGCCTCGCCGTCTGCCTAGGACTGACGGCGTCCCGGTGCAGAAGGCGATGAGCGGAGCATCAGGCACGTCTGGCAATGCGCAGGCCATCGTCGGCGTCATCGCGACGTCGGTGGGAGGACTGTTCATCGCGCAGGCGGGCGGTGGCGATCGCGAGACCTTCTTGTCGATCGGGTTCCTGCTGATGCCGATGGGTGTCCTCGCCATGATCATCGGTGGCGTCGCCATCGGCGTGCGCATGGCCCGCGACTGACTGACATCGCGATCCGCCACGCGCGCGTCCTCTTGCTGCGCACCGGACCGTCCCAACGGATTCAACGCTGCAGACAGGACATCGCGAACGACCTAGTTTGGTCGGATGCTCACCAACCGCTCAGCGCCGCACGCGCGCGTCACCCCGGTGCTCACCGTGGCCGACGTCAGGGCGGCCGTGGCGTGGTACGCGGAGGTCTTCGGCTTCGTCGAGCACGTGCGCATCGGCGAGGGGCATCGTGCGCAGCTCGGACTGCCGGACGGGCCACCGGCTGAGCTCGTGGTCGCCGAGGTCCGGCCGGGACGGCGAACGCCGCAGCACGGACGCTCCACCAGGTGATGCTGAAGGTCGCCGACGTGGCGGAGGTGGTGACGGTTGCGGTGGCGCGGGGCGCTCAGCTGGT
This sequence comes from uncultured Nocardioides sp., assembly GCA_964503015.1. Taxonomy (GTDB): domain Bacteria; phylum Actinomycetota; class Actinomycetes; order Propionibacteriales; family Nocardioidaceae; genus Nocardioides. Next base: position 2,238 of record CAZDAO010000640.1, read on the forward strand.
CGACGATCCACGACTGGGAGTACGGCGAGCGGCAGGCCGCCATCGACGACCCGTTCGGCCACCAGTGGGTCCTCAACCAGACGCTGACCGACGTCGCACCGGAGGAGTGGGGCGGGGTCACGGTGACTCCACGTTGACCGTCGGCACACCCCCACCCACCCGAGCGATGACGGCGAGCGACGGCTCGCGCCCGGGGTTCGACTCCCGGTGCACGGTCCAGGCGGGGACGTGGACGAAGTCGCCGGGGCCGGCGTCGAGGTAGCCCTCGTGACCCTCGAACTCGAGGCGCAGCACGCCGCGCACGACGTACAGGCT
>CAZDAO010000641.1:0-2548 GCA_964503015.1 uncultured Nocardioides sp.
CCCCTGCTGACGTCGAGGAGCCGTGGGGCCCTTCTGGGGCGCAACGCTAGGAGGCACGCGACCCGCGGTCAACGGGTCCACCTCCACCCCTGTGGACAGGGCTGTGGACGCGGTGTGCACGGCGGCCCGCCGGCGGGGGAGGGGGATCGCGATGGTGGGGAGGGGCCTGTGGGCGACACGCCCGGCGCGTCGCCGTACTGTGCGGGTGACCAGCGCATTCGTCCGGCCCGCGGCTGTGGAGGGGAAGAAGTTGACGCAGAACGGCGAGACCCGGCGTGGTCCCGTGGCTACGCTGCGACGGATCGCGTTCCTCATGGAGCGCCAGCGTGAGGAGAGCCGCCGGATCGAGGCGTTCCGCAAGGCCGCGCGCACGATCCTGCCGCTGCCCGAGGACGAGGTGCGCCAGCGGGCCGAGGCCGGCACCCTGACCGAGCTGCCCGGCATCGGTCCGAGCACCGCCGCGGTCATCACCGACGCGTGCCGCGGGGTGGTCCCGGAGCGCCTGGTGCGGCTGGAGAAGACCGCCGGCCCGCTGGCCACCGGCGGCGAGGAGCTGCGCGCGCTGCTGCGCGGCGACCTGCACTCGCACTCGGACTGGTCCGACGGCGGGTCGCCGCTGGAGGAGATGGCGATGACCGCGATGGAGCTCGGCCACGACTACCTCGTCCTCACCGACCACAGCCCCCGCCTGCGCGTCGCCAACGGGCTGAGCGCCGAGCGGCTCGCGCGTCAGCTCGGCGTGGTGGAGGCGGTCAACGAGCACCTCGGCACTTCGACCGGCTCAGCGCAGGCGGCCTTCACGCTGCTCAAGGGCATCGAGGTCGACATCCTCGACGACGGATCGCTCGACCAGACGCCCGAGATGCTCGGCCGCCTCGACGTCCGGGTGGCGTCGGTGCACTCCAAGCTCAAGATGGACCCCGAGCCGATGACGCGCCGGATGGTCGCCGCGGTGCGCAACCCCTACACCAACGTGCTGGGCCACTGCACCGGACGACTGGTGACGGGCAACCGGGGCGTCCGGCCGCAGAGCCGGTTCGACGCGCGGGCGGTCTTCTCCGCCTGCGCGGAGGAGGGGGTGGCGGTGGAGATCAACTCGCGACCCGAGCGACGCGACCCGCCGACGAAGCTCCTCGAGCTCGCCCGCGACCTCGGGTGCCTGTTCTCGATCGACTCCGACGCGCACGCGCCCGGACAGCTCGACATGCTCGACCACGGCGCCGCGCGCGCCACCGAGGCGGGCATCGAGCCCGACCGGATCGTCAACACCTGGGAGCGCGACCGGCTGCTCGCCTGGTCCTCCGCCCGGCTCTGAGCGTGCGTCGGCGCACCCCGCGCCCGCGCGTACGACGTCCGGGCGTGGGTGCGGACGGCTAGGTTCGGACCATGAGCCGGTCGACCAGCGACGCCTCCGGGGTGCCCGAGGTCGAGGTGCGCCGCTCGCGGCGCCGACGGCGCACGGTCTCGGCCTACCGCGACGGCGACCGGATCATCGTGCTGATCCCGGCCACGATGAGCAAGCGCGACGAGGCGACGTGGGTGGCCGACATGGTCGCCCGGGTGCAGCGGCAGGAGCGGCGCAAGCTCCGCTCCGACGACGACCTGGTCGCCCGGGCGGCCAAGCTGAACGACCTCTACCTCGGTGGCATGGCCGTCCCGTCGTCGGTGCGCTGGGTGACCAACCAGAACGCCCGCTGGGGTTCGTGCACGCCGGGGGACAGGACCATCCGCCTCAGCGACCGGTTGCAGCAGATGCCCGCCTGGGTCGTCGACTACGTGCTCGTGCACGAGCTCGCGCACCTGCTCGAGGCGGGACACACCCCAGCCTTCTGGGCGTGGGTCGATCGCTACCCGCGCGCGGAGAAGGCCAAGGGCTACCTCGAGGGCTACTCCGCGGCTGCCCGCCTCGAGCCGCCGCCGGGCGGCGAGGAGCAGGTCGACTGATTCAGCCGCGGACCCGCGCGACCGCGGACTCGATGAGCACGTACATGTCGTCGAACGTCGCCGGCAGGGCGTCGACCGGCCACCAGCGCACGTCGAGTGACTCCTCGCTCGTGGCGTAGGTGCCGTGCGGGTCGGCGACGGCGAGGAAGCGCACGTCGAGGTGCTGGACCGTCCCGCGGTCGGAGCAGAACTCCACCGCGTGCGCGTCGAGGCACAGCGGCTCGGGGTCGAACGCGAAGGCGGTCAGGCCCGACTCCTCGACCAGCTCACGCCGGGCACCTTCGGCCAGGGAGGCGTCGCCGGGCTCGAGGTGGCCGCCGAAGGCCAGCCACGCGTCGGCCTTGCGGTGGTGGTTGAGCAGGACGGCGTCCGCGTCCGGGGACACCACGATCGCCCCCGCCGTGAGGTGGTCGGGGAAGCAGGCCTTGGCGAGGCCGTCCGGGTGGTCACCGAGGTACGCGACGAACCGGTCGCGCAGCGCGGCCTGGCTCGGCGATGGCGGCGCCCAGCCGGACAGCGTGGCGAGGGCGCTGGCGTGGAGCACTACTCGCCGGGGCGCGGGTCGGAGCCGCCCTCGAGCAGGTCGCGCAGCCCGGCGTCGAAC
>CAZDAO010000642.1:0-2546 GCA_964503015.1 uncultured Nocardioides sp.
TCGCCGACGCCGCCGAGCCCGGTCGGGTGGTCGCCCGGCTGACCGACCTCGGGCACGGCCAGGCGCTGCGTGCCCTCTTCCGCGAGGACACCCCGGACGGCCCGGTCCCGCCCGGCCTCGCCCAGGCCGTGATGGACGTGATGAAGGACTGGTCCTCCGAGTGGACCTCTCGCCCCGACGCCATCGTCGTGGTCGAGTCGGCCACCCGGCCCACCCTCACCCGCGACCTGGCCGACGGGCTCTCCCGCGTCATGCAGGTCCCGGTCGTCGGCACCTGGGCGATCCGCGACGACTCCGTCCCCCCGCGGGCCGGCCAGTCCAACTCGGCGCAGCGCGTCGCCGCCGTACGCCGCCGGGGCGGTCTCGACGCCGACGTCCCCCCGGGTGCGACGGTGCTGCTCGTCGACGACCAGGTCGCGACCGGCTGGACCCTGACCGTCGCCGCCGCGGAGATCCGCGCCGCCGGCGCCGGCGCCGTGCTCCCCCTCGCCCTCGCCTCCCAGGGCTGACCCCGCCACGGGTCCCCGCCGGCTCCCGCTGCTCCCGCCCGCGGGGTTCCGTCATGCGACGTCGCACCGATGGGGTCGGGTTCGGATGACGGTTCGGGGGCCGGGGGGTTCCGTCATGCGAAGTCGAGCCGATGGGTTCGGTTACGGATGACGGATCGGGACGCGCCGCCTCAGGAGCCGTCGTCCAGGGGTCGCCGGTGGAGCCGCCGGGTCAGCAGCCGCCGTTCTGCGTCGTTGTCGGTGAGCGCGAGCGCACGGCGGTTCGCGGCATCCGCCTCGTCGTGGCGACCGAGAGCGGTCAGCAGCTGGGCCCGGGTCGCGTGGAAGAGGTGGTAGCCCGCGAGCGGCTCGGCGAGGGTCTCCAGCCGGCGCAGCGCGTCCTCGGGCCCGGCGACCTGGGCGTGGGCGACCACCTGGTTGAGCCGCACGACGGGCGAGGCGTCGTACCTCGCGAGCTCCTCGTAGAGCAGCGAGATCTGCAGCCAGTCGGTCTCCGCCCAGTTCGCGCCGGTGGCGTGCACCGCGGCGATCGCCGCCTGCAGCTGGTACGGCCCCGGCCGGCGCAGCGACGCCGCCCGCTCGATCATCCGCTCGCCCTCGGCGATCGCGTCGTGGTCCCACAGGCTGCGGTCCTGGTCGCGCAGCAGCACGAGCTCCCCGCCGGCGAAGCGCGCCCGGCTGCGCGCGTGCTGGATGGTCAGCAGCGCGGCCAGCCCCCACGCCTCCGCCTGGTCGGGCAGCGACGTCGCGACGACGCCCGCCAGCCACACCGCGTCGGCCGCCAGGTCGCGGTCCTGGCTGGGCCCGGTCGACGACACGAAGCCCTCGTTGAACATCACGTAGACGACCGCCAGCACGTCGGCCAACCGTGCGGCCCGCTGCGACTCCGGCGGCACGGTCAGAGCGATGCCGGTCGAGACGATCTTGCGCTTGGCGCGTACGACGCGCTGCGCCAGCGTGGTCTCGTTGACCAGGAACGCCCGGGCGATCTGCGGCGTGGTGAGGCCGACGACCGCGCGCAGGGTCAGCGCGAGCCTGGCCTCCGGTGCCAGCGCCGGGTGGCAGCAGGCGAACAGCAGGGCGAGCCGGTCGTCTGTCTCCGCGCCCACCCCGCGGTCGGGTGGCTCGGCACGGGCCGCGAGGGCGCGCTGGCGGTCGCGCAGCCGCAGCGCGTCCATCGCGTTGCGGGTAGCGGCCACCTGGAGCCAGGCGCCCGGACGGTCCGGGGGACCGTCGCGGCGCCACGACGTCAGCGCCTCGACGACCGCACCCTGCACCGCCTCCTCGGCGAGGTCGAAGTCGCCGAAGCGCCGCGAGAGCCGGGCGACCAGCGGACCGGCCTCCTCGCGCAGCGCCCGCGCGAGGAGGTCGTCCGTCGTGGTCATCGCAGGACCCCGTCGGGGCAGGTCACTCGAACTGCGAGTAGTCCTCGACCATCGGGCGGATCTCGACGGCCACGCCCGGCAGGTCGAGCATCGGCCAGGTCTTGACCACGGCGATGGCGGCGTCCATGTCGGGCACGTCGATGACGCTGAAGCCGCCGATCACCTCCTTGGCCTCGTTGAACGGGCCGTCGACGACGACCGCTCCGTCCGACCCGTGCTTGACGGTGGTGGCGGTCTCCACGCCGAGCAGCTCGGCGCCGGAGTCGGCCATCACGCCGGCGTTCTCCCCGAACCACTCGTAGACCCGCTTGTAGACCGCCTGCGCGGCCTCCGGGTCGGCGCTCGCGTCCAGGTCGGGGCGGGAGGTGTACATCAGGACGTACTTCATGGCGGTGCCTCTCGTGCGGGGGCCCCGTGGTCCGGGGCCGCTCATCACCTCGTCGCCGCTCGCCGCCGGAAATCGACAGCCCGCGGAGAACTTCCCGACATCATCGCGCGAACGGGCCTGCGGCGGGACCCCAGGCGGTCGTCAGCGCGCGAACCGCACGGCCTGACGGAAGTAGTCGCGCTCGAGGTCGCCGCGGAGGAGCTCCGGGCGACGGGCGACCTCCGCCTCGAGCCGTTGCAGCAGCGGCTGCAGCGAGTCGACGTA
>CAZDAO010000643.1:0-2539 GCA_964503015.1 uncultured Nocardioides sp.
CCCTCGAGGCGGCCCTGCGCCGGGGTGACCTGGTGGGCCTGGCCGCCACCAACGCGCTCGAGCTCGGCATCGACATCAGCGGCCTCGACGCGGTGCTGATCGCGGGCTTCCCCGGCACGCGGGCGGCGTTCTGGCAGCAGGTCGGGCGGGCCGGCCGGGGCGCGGAGGACGCCCTCGGGATCCTGGTCGCCAAGGACGACCCGCTCGACACCTACCTCGTCACCCACCCCGAGATGCTCATCGGGGCGCCGGTCGAGGCGTCGGTCTTCGACCCGTCGAACCCGCACGTGATGGGGCCCCACCTGGCCGCTGCGGCGCAGGAGTCCCCACTGACCGAGTCGGACCTGTCGTTGTTCGGACCGACGGCTCATGAGGTGGTGGACCGGCTCGTCGAGCTCGGGCTGCTGCGCCGGCGACCGCGCGGCTGGTTCTGGACCGACCGCGGCCGGGCCGCCGACCTGGCCGACATCCGCTCGGCCGGAGGGTCGCCCGTGCAGCTGGTCGAGGCGGACACCGGTCGGGTCGTCGGCACGGTCGACGCGGGCGGCGCCCACAACCAGGCGCACCCCGGCGCGGTCTACGTCCACCAGGGAGAGACCTGGCTGGTCGAGGAGCTCGACCTCGAGCACTCCGTCGCCACGATGCGGCGCGACGACCCGGCGTACTCGACCACGGCCCGCGAGGTCACCGACATCAGCATCGTGGCCACGCACGAACGCCGGTCGTGGAGCGGCTGCGAGCTCACGCTGGGCGAGGTGGACGTCTCCCACCAGGTCGTCTCCTTCCTCAAGCGGCGCCAGCCCGGCGGCGAGGTGCTCGCCGAGGAACCGCTGGACCTCCCGGAGCGGACGCTGCGCACGTCCGCGGTGTGGTGGACGGTGCCCGACGACGTGGTCGCCGAGGCCGGGCTCGCGTCGCTCGACGTCCCGGGGGCGGCCCACGCCGCCGAGCACTGCTCCATCGGCCTCCTTCCCCTCTTCGCGACCTGCGACCGCTGGGACATCGGTGGCGTCTCGACCGCTCGGCACGCCGACACCGGTGTGCTCACCGTCTTCGTGTACGACGGCCATCCGGGCGGCGCCGGCTTCGCCGAACGGGGCTTCCGGACCGCCGTCGACTGGCTGACCGCCACCCGCGAGGCGATCGCCGGCTGCGAGTGCGCCAGCGGGTGCCCGTCGTGCATCCAGTCGCCGAAGTGCGGCAACCAGAACAACCCGCTCGACAAGCCCGGCGCGATCCTGCTGCTCGACGCCCTGCTCGCGGGCGCGCCACGGACGGGGTGAGGGGCTAGATTCGGGTCATGGTCTTCCTCGGTCTCGCGCTCATCATCCTCGGCGGCATCGCGATCCTCTCGGCCGTGTTCGTCAGCGAGCCCGGCTCCGGCGGTGAGCTGCTCGGCTTCGACGTGACCACCCTCGAGTCGTTCTTCATCGGCGTCGCGGCCGGAGCGGCCATCCTCGGGGGCTTCTCGATCCTCAAGTGGGGCACCCAGCGCAGCCTCGCCCACCGACGCGAGCGCAAGGAGCTGACCGAGCTGAACCAGAAGCTGGAGAGGGTCGAGGCGGAGCGCCGCGCCGACGGCGACGGGGAAGGCGACCCGCGCACCTGACCTCATCCGGGGCCGGCGCGGGCCTCGGCCGTGACCCGGACCCGGCGCCAGGGCACGGCGGGCCCCGCGACCGACACCGCCACCGTGACCTCGCGGCCCCGGGCACCGCACTCGACGATGACCGCGTCGTTCGCGGACGCGATCCGCACGGCCTCGGCGCACCGGTCGCCCGCGGTCGTCGCGGCAGCGAGTGCGGCGAGGTCGGCGGCCGCCTGGGCCCGACGCTGGGCGGTCACCAGGCCACCGGCCGCCGACAGCCCGACGGCCACGAACATGAGCAGCCCGGCCATCGCGACGACCAGCACAGTGGCGCCACCCTCGTCCGTGCGGGACCTCACGGCTCCTCCACCAGGGCCACCGCCTCGTCGGAGACGGTCACCCCGGGGAGCGACGCCAGCAGTCCGCCGGGCCCACGCACCCGCACGCTCGTGGTGACCACCACCTGGCCGTCACCCGCGACCACGCGGACCCGGGCACCCTCCGGCGCGATGCGCAGCGCCACGGCCTCGGCGGCGGCCACGTCGTCACCCCGCGCCACCGCGCGGGCTGCCTCACGCGACGCGTCGACGACGCGCACCTGAGCCGCGCCGACCGCCAGCATCCACACCAGGCCGGCGGCCAGCGCCACCAGGAGCGGGATGCCGAGCGCCAGCTCCGCCGTGGCCGCGCCCTGCTCCCGGTGGCGAAGCGCCCTCATCAGCCGATGCCGAGCAGGCCCATGACGTGGTCGAAGAGCCGGCCGAGCAGCTGGTCACCGAAGCTCCCGGAGAGCAGCTTGTAGAGCAGGGCGGCGAACCCGGCTCCCGCGGCGGTCCCGACGGCGTACTCCGCCGTGGTGATGCCCCGGTCGTCGCGTGGCGTGGTCGTGGGCAGGGTCGTCATCTGTCCTCCTGGAGGTGGTGCGGGGCTCCGGTCGAGCCCCGTCCCCGA
>CAZDAO010000644.1:0-2538 GCA_964503015.1 uncultured Nocardioides sp.
CGCGCTACCTGCAGACCGTCGACGAGCAGGAGCTCGAGCGGGAGGTCGACCAGCGGTGGGACCCGCCGGTCACCGCCGGCGTACGCCTCGTGAGCATCCAGGGTGACTGCCTCCAGCACCTCGGGCAGGCGGCGTACGTCAAGGGCTTGCTGGCCTGACCCGACGGCGAGGGTCCGGAGAGGTCGTCGACGCGGGTCAGTAGCTGGCCTGAGTGACCTCGAGCTCGTCGCCCGACAGGTCGACGTCGACGCTGAAGTCGAGCGAGTACTCCTCCGTCTCCTCGTTCCAGTCCTTCGGGCCGAAGCCGTAGGACTCGTCGACCTCGTAGGTGACCGTCGCGGTCCCGCCGGAGACGTAGAAGGTCATCGGGAACGTCGGGTCGAAGTAGCCGTAGTCCACCTCGGGCGCCTCGGTCAGCTCCCACGCCACGTTGCGGACGTCGCCGTAGACGTAGGCCTCCTGCGGACACCCGTCGGGGTCGACCTCGGTGCTCGCCATGCACTCCTCGAGCCAGGCGCCGACCTCCTCGTCCACCTGCGAGATGAACGCGGCTGAAGGCTCGGGTGACGAGGTCTCGGCTGATGCGAACTCGCCGAGCGGAACGGCGACGTCGCTGGCAGACCCCTCGATCCAGTCGTTGCCGGCGTAGAGGTCGACCGAGTAGGTGCCCGGCAGGACGGCGTACGTCCCGTAGCCACCGTCCGGTGCGGGGACGGTCACGCCGTTGACCAAGAACTCGTCCACGTCGTCGGTGGTGACGCTCAGCGGCGACGCGAGTCCTTCGGCGACGTCCCACTCCTGGAAGATGCCGAACCTCTTGCCACCCTTCTCGAGCGACAGGTAGGCGTCGCCGCCGACCCCGCCGTCGGCAGCGACCTCGACCATGGCGCTGTCGCCCAGGGTGGTCACCTCGCCGACCGTGTATCCGGTCGGGCGCTCGGTGGCGGCGTCGTAGATCTCGTCGGTGAGCAGCAGCGGCGAGACGTCCTCGCCGTCCGGGACGGCCTTCGCGACGGCCTCGACGTCGCCGTCCGCGATGGCGTCGACGTAGTCCTGGGCCGCCTTCTCAGGAGTGAAGTAGGTCGAGCTGATCACGCTCACCGCGATCGCGGCAGCCACCACCACGGCAAGCCCGGCGCCCGCGATGATCGCGATGCGGCGCACCTTGCGGGCCTGCTCGGGGGACATCGGCTCGGGCGCCGCGGGCACCACCTCGGTGGCGGTTCGCTCCGGGATGCCGGCGCGCAGCCGTGACACGAGCGGCCCGGGGAGCAGCACGACGAGTCGGGGCGCGAGGGCGCGCGACAGGGCCTCGGCGGCCACGCCCCAGAGCCCGAGCAGCACGCAGGTCCACGCGGCGGGCATGATCGTGAACGAACCGCTGAGGCCGAATGCGCCCCCGCCGATGCTGACCATCGGCAGGAGAGTGACGATGACGCCGCCGATCGCGAACGCGGCGGGCAGCGGGACCCAGGAGGACGGCGCGGCCAGCTCGGCGCGGTCGCGCGCCGTCCTCACGTGCCACACGACCGACGCGAACAGGGTCGCGACGAGGGCGCCGAGCAGGAGGGCGAGCGGCGTGAGCACGCCGTCGCCGCTCCAGGCGTAGGAGTAGAAGCCGGTCGTCCCGATGCCTGACAGGTGGCCCAGTGCGTAGGTCCAGAGACCACCGATCGGCCACCACAGCGGCAGCGTCAGCGCTGTCCGGAAGTCCTCCTGGACCCAGGCCGCGACGAACAGCACCGGGAACGAGCAGGCCAGCCAGACCCCGACGTGGCTCAGCCACGCGATCGCCGGCGACGCCCACCTGTGCATCGCAGCAGGCAGGCCGACGCTGCGCAGCTCGCGACCCACGAGGTCGCCGACGAAGGTGAGGACGAGCGTGCCGACGACGAGCGAGACGGAGAGGGCGTGGATAGCCGTGTCGTCGGACCGGAGCGCGAGCAGGCGGGTCAGGACGGCGACGACGACGGCGGTCGCGCCGGCAGCAGCGCCGGAGGTGAGTGCCCGGTCGGTGCGGGATCGCGAGGGCACACGTGCCTCGCTGCGCGCCGCGACCCGGGCGAGCACGACGATGTACGTCGCGGTCAGCAGCAGGGGGAACGCCCGGATCGAGACGGTGAAGTCGTCGGTCCCGGCGCCGAGGCGGCCACCGAGCGCCATCGCGACGAGCTGGAAGGGAACGGCGACCCACGCCAGGATCCCTTCTACGGCGCTCGACACGTCGGACACCTCTTCGGGAGCGTCGCCGGACGCCAGAGCGACCAGGGTCAGCGCGCCGAGGACGAGGCCGAGGCCGAGCGTGACGCCGTACGCGACCAGCGGCGCGCGCCAGGCGAGCAGCAGACCTGGGGGCGTTCCGCCTGCTGGCCTGTCGCCCGGACGGGCGGTGGTGGGGTCGTCCTGCGGCGCAGCGCCGAGCTCCGAGTCAGTCACCCGCCGGAGTGTAGGGACGGCCGCTCCGGCCCGGGCTCGAATCCGGAGATCGGTCGCGCTCCCACGGCGCATCGTCGGCCCGTCGTGTCGTCGTACGTCGCC
>CAZDAO010000645.1:0-2530 GCA_964503015.1 uncultured Nocardioides sp.
CCGGCATTCCTCAAATGGCCGCACTCTGTCGCGATATGTGGTAGCGGTCGAGCCGCCCCCGCCCGGGCTGGCGGAGCCCGGAGCCGTGCAGGACCTGATCCGTGACGTGGCCGCCGAGCGCGGGCTCGGGCTGATGCGCCTCGAGCCCGACCGCGGCCACCTGGAGGACGTGTTCCTCGAGGGAGGTGCCCATGTCTGACCGCTCCGGAGTCATCCACGACCTCGGCTACCGCCACTACGACGGCGTACGCGACGGCACCGGCACCATCGCCCGCACGCTGTACGTCACCGGGCTGCGCCACACCTACGGCCTGGGCCGCTCCGGCAAGTCGAAGATCCTGCCGTTCGTCCTGCTGGCGATGGCCACGCTGCCTGCCGCGATCGTGGTCGGCGTGGTGGTGCTGACCGGCCTCGGCGAGCTGCCCGTCAGCTACGCCGACTACACCAACCAGGTCCAGCTCGTCGTGAGCCTCTTCGCGGCCGCCCAGGCGCCGGTCCTGTTCTCCCGCGACCTGCGGCACCGCTCGATCGTGCTCTACCTCGCCCGTCCGCTCTCCTCCTCGGTGTTCGCGATCACCCGGTGGCTGTCGCTGACCACGTCGCTCCTCCTGTTCATGTGGGTGCCGACGTTCCTGCTGTTCGCCGGCGCCATGCTGGCCGGCCTCGACCGCAGCGACCAGGTGGAGGGACTGCTGAAGGCGGTGGCGCTGCAGGTCCTGCTGGCCGCGCTCGTCGCCGGCCTCACCGGCCTGATCTCGTCGGTCTCCCTGCGGCGCGGCTTCGCCGTCGTGGGATCGGTGGTCGCGCTCATCGTGGTCTCGGGGGTCGTCACCTCCGTGCAGGCGATCACCGACGCCCAGGACGCCGAGACCATCGGCGTGGCGACCGGCCTGCTCTCGCCCTGGTCGATCTACAGCGGGCTCGCCGACACCTGGCGGGCCGGGGTCGTCACGTTCACGCCCCCCGGCAGCGCCTGGGCACTGGCGTACGTCCTCGTCGCGGTGGTGCTGACCGCGCTGTGCGTGCTCGGGCTGGTCGCCCGCTTCCGGAAGGTGGGTTCGCGATGAGCACCCTGGTCCTCGACTCGGCCTCGCGCTGGTTCGGCAACGTGGTCGCCGTCAACGACGTGTCGCTGTCGATCGGTCCCGGCGTGACCGGCCTCCTCGGCCCCAACGGCGCCGGCAAGACCACGCTGATGGCGATGATGTCGGGCTTCCTCGCGCCGTCGGCCGGCCACGTCACCCTCGACGGCCAGCCGGTGTGGCGCAACACCGCCATTTACCGGCAGATCGGCCTCGTGCCCGAGCGCGAGCTCAGCTTCGGCTACCTCACCGGCCGGCAGTTCGTCCGCGCCAACGCCGACTTGCACCGTCTCCCCGACGCGGCCGCCGCCACCGAGCGGATCCTCGAGGAGGTCGACATGGTCGAGCCGGCCGGTCGCCGGCTCGACACCTACTCCAAGGGCATGCGGCAGCGCATCAAGATCGCCGCGGCGCTGGTGCACGACCCGGCGGTGCTGCTGCTCGACGAGCCGTTCAACGGCGTCGACCCCCGCCAGCGGATGCACCTGATGGACCTGCTGCGCCGCCTGGGTGACGAGGGCCGCACGGTGCTGTTCAGCTCGCACATCCTCGAGGAGGTCGAGCGGCTGGCGCGCCACATCGAGGTGGTGGTCTCCGGCCGGCACGCGGCGTCCGGCGACTTCGGCGCCATCCGCCGGCTGATGACCGACCGACCGGTGCAGTACGCCGTCCAGTCCAGCGACAACCGCACGCTGGCCGCGGTGCTCATCGCCCAGCCGGCGGTCCGCGCGGTCAGCCTGCGCACCGACCAGCTCGACGTCCAGGTCGACGACCTGGGCAGCTTCGCCGTCGGCCTGCCCGGCTGGGCCAGGCAGCACGACGTGACCCTGTTCGAGCTCTCCCCCAGCGACGAGTCGCTGGAGAGCGTGTTCGCCTACCTGGTGGCCCGATGACCGAGGACGTTTCATGAACGGGACGATCGCGAAGCTCGCTCTGCAGGCCCTCCTGGGCCGCCGACGCTTCTTCCTGCTGCTGGCCTTCCCTGTCCTGCTGATCGCACTGGTCACCCTCATCACCGCGCTCACCGACGGTGACGCCGCCTTCGAGATCCTGCCCGGGCTGGGCTATCCCCTCGTGCTGCCGCTGGTCGCGATCCTCGCGGCGTCCTCGGTGCTCGGACCGGAGGTCGACGACGGCTCGATCGTCTACCTCCTCTCCAAGCCCGTCAGCCGCTACGCCGTGGCCGTCAGCAAGTGGGCGGTCGCGCTCGGGGCCACCCTGGTGGCCGGGTCGCTGTCGATCCTGATCGCCTCGCTGATCACCGGCGACACCACCCGGGCGGTGGCGATGTTCGTCGGCGCGGCCGTGGCCGGCACGACGTACTCCGCGCTCTTCCTGGCCATCTCGTCGGTCACCCGGCACGCGGTCATCGCGTCGCTGATGTTCGTGCTGATCTGGGAGAGCCTGCTGGGCAACCTGTTCACCGGCGTGGCGTGGCTGAGCATCGG
>CAZDAO010000646.1:0-2527 GCA_964503015.1 uncultured Nocardioides sp.
TCAAGGAGAACTTCGTGCCGCCGATGGAGCACCTCTACCCCCCCCAGGGGTGAGCACGGCCGGGTTCGGGCGGGGACGTCCCCGCCCGGGCGGCCGCTGGCGCGGAGTGGGAGGATCAGGGACGTGATCCCCCTCCACATGGGCGCCCTGCACCCCTTCGAGCAGGCGCTCACCCTGCTGCTCGCGTTCGGGCCGTTCGTGGTGCTCGGGATCGTCGTCTGGCGGCGGTCCAAGGAGCACCACGTGGCGGCGGACGGGTCGGGGGAGTCGGGGACTCGTCCTCCCGTGGAGAGGGACGCGACTCAGCGCGACTGAGCCGCCCGCTGGGACTCGAGGCCGTCGAGCAGCAGGTCGAGGGTGAAGGTGAACTCGGCTCGGCTGTCGCACCACCCCAGGACGTCGCCGTCGGCGGCGTGCAGCTCGGCGGCGACCATCGCGGTGACGTGCGGCAGCGCCTGCGCCATCGCCGCGAGGTCCTCCGCGGAAGCGTCGGCGTCGCCGTCGCCGGACGGCGCGAAGAGCTCCTGGACGAATCCCAGCACCATGCTTCCCAGCGCGTGCAGGGCACGGTGGGCGAGGTGGTAGGAGAAGCCGGCGCGGACCATCGTCGCGAGCACCTCCTCGAAGTGGGCGAAGACCGCAGGCGGGATCGACGTCCGGGTCACCAGCAGGGCGGGACCCCACGGGTGCCGCTCCATGACCCCGCGTGCGGCCAGGCAGCGGCGTCGTACGACCGTGCGCCACTCGTCGTCGCGCCCGATGCCCGACGTCGCTGCGTCCACCTCCGCCATCAGGCTCTCGACGAGTCCGTCGAGGAGCGCCTCCTTGCCACGCAGGTGGTGGTAGAGCGACATCGCCTCGACGCCCAGGTCGTCGGCGAGGGCGCGCATGGTCAGGGCCTCGAGCCCGGCTGTGTCGGCGCGGTCGACAGCCGCGCGGAGCACCCGGTCGCGGCTCAGGGTCGGTGGGCGTCCTCGAGGTGCCACGCATCGCTCCATTCCGTCGGTGCGAAGGCGTTGCCAGGACGGCCTCCGCATGCTTTTCTTATCACGTAAGAAATTCTTACAAGGTAAGAAAAGAGGTTGTCATGACGCTCGTGTCCGATCCCACGACCGCGCCGCCCGTCCACTCCCACCACGTCGCGCGCGCGACCGGTGCGTTCTACCTCGCTCTCGCCGTCGCCGGAGGTCTCGGCTTCCTGCTGGTGCGTCCCATGCTGGTCGACGCCGATCCCGCGACGACCCTCACGCAGCTGCGGGACGAGGAGGCGCTCGCCCGGACCCTGATCGGGCTCGAGCTGGCGCTGGTGGTCTTCCAGGTGCTGGCCGCGATGTGGTTCTTCCGGCTGTTCCGGGCGGTGGACGACCGGGCGGCCGGCGCCATCACCCTCTTCGGGGTCCTCAATGCGGTGGCGATCATGGGCAGCGCGGCTGCGACAGCGACAGCCCTCGACGCGGCGCTCGGCGAGGCCGGAGGTGGGCCCGGCACCCCGCAGCTGATGCTGCAGCTCAGCGAGCACTGCTGGGGCGTCGGGAACCTGTTCTTCGGCCTGTGGCTGGTGCCGATGGGCCTCTGCGTGATCCGCTCGGGCGCGATGCCCCGACTCCTGGGCCGGGTGCTCGTCGTCGGTGGAGCGGGTTACGTGCTGAGCGCTTTCGCCGCGTACGGATGGCCCGACGCCGCGCTCGTGCCGCAGCTGCTGGTCGTCCCGGCAACCATCGGCGAGGTGTGGATGGTCGGCTACCTGCTGGTGCGGGGAGCCGGTCGGGTCAGCGGCTGAGCCACTCCCGGCCGACGGCCTGCTCGACGTCGAGCGCCTTCACGAACAAGTCGGCGACCAGGCCCTCGATCCGGCCGCCCACCAGCGGGACCCGGACCGAGAGGTCGAGGTCGACCTCCTCGGTGGTCGTGCCGCCGGACTCGACGAGGCGCATCGTGCCCCTCGCCTCGCCCGGCTTGCCGGGGATCGCGAGCTCGACATCGCACGAGGTCGGGGAGGTCCAGGTCTCCGTCTGCACGATCGTGATCTCGTCACCGACGAGCTTCTGCGCAAAGCCGGGCAGGCTGCCGGAGGATCGCACCTGCTCGATGGTCACGACATCGCCGTCGACGGAGGCCGACCCGCGCAGGACCTTCTGGCGCGCGAGCACCTCCTCGCGGAACGCGACGTCGTCGAGCATCGCTGCCACCGCCTGCGCGGGGGCCTCGTAGGTGAGCTTCTTGGTGAGCCTCGTGCTCATCGTGACCACCCGCATTCTGTGTCGGTGAGGTGAACGGAAACCGGTCCGGACGGGGCCGTGATCCGGCGCCCATCATGGCCCAACGACGTGGCCGACGTCCGGGTACGACCCCGTGTTGTGAGGCTCACACCGCGGGTTCTAGGGTCGGACCGTGGCGACTCCCGAGGCGACCAAGGACCAGCAGCTCGACGCAGCGACGCAGGGACGACCGGAGTGGGCCGAGCTGCTTCGTGCCTACTACCGGCACGTCGCTCCCGAGGAGGTCGCCGAGCGATCTCCGGAGGACC
>CAZDAO010000647.1:0-2524 GCA_964503015.1 uncultured Nocardioides sp.
CCCGACGGGCGGGTGCTGCTCGACGACGTGAGCTTCCGCGTCGGCGACGGGCAGAAGGTCGCGCTCGTCGGCGCCAACGGGGCCGGCAAGACCACCCTGCTGCGCATCGTCACCGGCGACCTGACCCCCCACGCCGGCGTGGTCACCCGCTCCGGCGGGCTCGGCGTGATGCGCCAGTTCGTCGGCCACGGCGGGGGCGACGAGACGGTCCACGACCTGCTGCTCAGCGTCGCGCCGCCGCGGGTGCGCGCCGCGGCCGAGGCGGTCGACGCCGCCGAGCTCGCGCTGATGGACACCGACGACGAGGCCACCCAGATGGCGTACGCCACCGCGCTCGGCGAGTACGCCGACGCCGGCGGGTACGACATCGAGGTCACGTGGGACGTGTGCACCACCGCGTCGATGGGCATGCCCTTCGACCGCGCGCGGCACCGCCTGCTCAGCACCCTGTCGGGAGGTGAGCAGAAGCGGCTGGTGCTGGAGTACCTGCTGCGCGGCCCGGACCAGGTGCTCCTGCTCGACGAGCCCGACAACTACCTCGACGTCCCCGGCAAGATCTGGCTCGAGGACCGGATCCGGGAGTCCCCCAAGACCATCCTGTTCATCAGCCACGACCGCGAGCTGCTCAACAACACCGCGACCCGGATCGTCACCGTGGAGCTCGGCAGCGCCGGCAACCTGGTGTGGACCCACCCCGGTGGGTTCGCCAGCTACCACGAGGCACGCAGCGACCGCTTCGAGCGGCTGGAGGAGATGCGCCGGCGCTGGGACGAGGAGCACGCCAAGATCAAGGCGCTCGTGCTGCGGCTGAAGATCAAGTCCGAGTACAACGACGGCATGTCCTCGCAGTACCGCGCCGCCCAGACGCGGCTGAAGAAGTTCGAGGACGCCGGGCCCCCGACCGAGCAGCCGCGCGAGCAGCAGGTGACGATGCGGCTCAAGGGTGGTCGCACCGGCAAGCGCGCCGTGGTCTGCACCGACCTCGAGCTGACCAACCTGATGAAGCCCTTCGACCTCGAGGTCTGGTACGGCGAGCGGGTGGCCGTCCTGGGATCGAACGGGTCCGGCAAGTCGCACTTCCTGCGGCTCCTCGCCGCGGGCGGCAGCGACCCCGACATCGAGCACCGGCCCGTGGGCGACCCGCCCGCACCGGTGGCGCACACCGGCAACGCCAAGCTCGGCGCCCGTGTGCGCCCGGGCTGGTTCGTGCAGACCCACGAGCACCCGGAGCTGGTGGGGCGCACCCTGCTGGAGATCCTGCACCGCGGCGACGGCCGACCCGACGGGCGCGCAGGGATGGGGCGTGAGGCGGCGAGCCGCGTGCTCGACCGCTACGAGCTCGCGCACGCTGGGGAGCAGACGTTCGAGTCGCTCAGCGGCGGCCAGCAGGCGCGCTTCCAGATCCTGCTGCTCGAGCTCTCCGGCGCCACGCTGCTGCTGCTCGACGAGCCGACCGACAACCTCGACGTGCAGTCCGCCGAGGCGCTCGAGGCCGGCCTCGAGGCGTTCGAGGGCACGGTGCTCGCGGTGACCCACGACCGGTGGTTCGCCCGCGGGTTCGACCGGTTCCTGGTCTACGGCGCCGACGGCGAGGTCTACGAGTCGGACGGTCCGGTGTGGGACGAGGGCCGGGTGAGCCGGGCGCGATGACGCTGGAGATCGTGCCGCTCGACGCCTCCGACGACGCGGCGGTGGCTGCGTGGCACCACGCCTACCTCACCGCCCAGCGACACGAGCTCGGCGAGGCCGCGACACCGTGGCAGCTCGAGGAGCTCCGCGCGGCGCTGCAGGACTCGGGCGCGCGCGCCCGCAGCTTCGGCTGGGCGGCCGTGCTGGACGGCGAGACGGTCGGGGCCGGCTGGATGCGCACGCCCCTGCTCGACAACCTCGAGCTGGCCGAGCTCGACGTCCACGTCCTGCCCGCCGTGCGGCGACGCGGCGTCGGCACGGCTCTCGTCGAGCGGCTGGAGGCAGAGGCGCGCGCTCGCGGGCGCCGGGTGCTCATGGGTCTCGCGGCCTGGACCCACGACGCCGGCCCGACGGGCGCCGGCGCGTCGGGCCCGGAGTTCGCCGGGGCGCTCGGCTTCGACCTCGCGCTCTCCGAGGTGCAGCGCGAGCTGGCGCTGCCCGGGGCGGACGCGGTGCTCGACCGGCTGGCGGACGAGGCGGCGCGCGCCCACGCGTCGTACACACTGCGGTCGTGGTCGGGTCCGGTGCCCGACGACCTCGTCGAGGGCTGGGCACGCCTGACCTCGACGCTCGTCACCGAGGCTCCCATGGGCGACCTCGACGTCGAGCAGGAGGCCGCGAGCAGCCAGGCGGTGCGCGAGCAGGAGGCGCTGCTCGAGCGCCAGGGTCGCACCAAGCACAACACGGTCGCGCTCTCACCGGACGGCGAGGTGGTGGCCTACTCCGACCTCGCCACCACGATCCACGAGCCCGACCGCGCCTACCAGTGGGGCACCCTCGTCCACCCCGCGCACCGCGGCCACCGGCTGGGCGTCGCGGTCAAGGTCGCGAACCT
>CAZDAO010000648.1:0-2522 GCA_964503015.1 uncultured Nocardioides sp.
GCCTGGCAGGCACTGTGCGGCAAGTCTCGCCGTTGCAGCGGTCGGTCGGCGCGATGTATGCCCTTTGCGTGGCCGTCGTGGCGGGTGTGGGATTCGTCGGCGATTCGACTTCCACGATTCTGCTCGCCGCAGTGCTGTCGCTTCCAGCAAGCATGATTGCCGTGCCCGGCTACTACCTGGCGTACGGCCTACTGGCGCTTGTTCCCGGTGCCAACCCCTCTGGGAGTTCGGGCTCTGCATCGTGCACGGCGGCTGGCGAGTGCAACTCATCGGCAACAGGAGGTCTGCCGCACTGGTTTGTGGTCACCACGGACGTCGTCGGCGTCCTCGCATTGACCTGCGCAGCGCTTGTCAACGTTCTCGCGCTCCGAATCCTGACCGATCGTCGACGGGGCGCAGGGAGGGTCTGAGCCCGCTCGTCGAGCTGTCAGCGCAGATCACGGCCATAGCAGGATGCGATGCCCGCAACGGGGATCCGGACGAGCGTAGCCGCCCTCAACGCGGCAGATCCAGATGGCCGCACCGGTCGAAAATGCCACCTGACATCGCAACGGCCTCCACCTGAGAGTCCAACTCGCGTCGTCACATCAGAGGCCGGACGCTCCGCCGCCCCACAGAATCACGATGCCCAGTCCGATGAGGACGATCGGAAACAGCACATGCTCCCAACGCTCAAGGACCTCGTTGATACCCGGACGAGTGGCAACGAACTTCGCCAGCACGACCAGCGCCGCCACCAGGATGAGGAATACGACGCAGTACGCGGCAGTCGCGGCGGGACCCACGTTGAGGAAGACAGGAACGTAGACCCCGATGTTGTCACCACCGTTGGCGAAGGTGACTGCGGCGACCGTCCAGGCCGCCACAGACTTGCCCGCGACCTTCGCCTCGTCATCGTCATCGTCGCCGTCACGCCAGGCCTGCCATGCCGCCCAGAGGCCCAAGGCCAACGGGATGAGGCCGAAGTAGGGGATTGCCTCCTCGGGCAAGAAGGCTCCTGCCCCCAATGAGACGAGCACCGCTGCGGCCAAGATGCCAGCGAAGCCGAGGTACTGACCGGCCAAGATTCGAGTTGTGGTCCCGCTTCGTCCGGCTCCTCGGGCAAAGAACAGCGAGAGCACGATGATGTCGTCGATGTTGGTGGCAATGAACAGCCCGAACGCCTGAAGTGCGGAAGTCAGGATCACGCGCCGACCCCTCCGCTGCCGCACTCCGGCAGGGAACAGGCCGGGTCGATGCACGGTGCACTCTCGTCGACCGCGAGCGTGACCTCCACCAGGGCGGTGAGTGCTCGCGCCAGGTGCGGGTCAGCGATGGCATAACGCATCTGGCGACCCTGCGGTTCCGCGACAACGATGCCGCAGTCCCGCAGGCACGAGAGGTGGTTCGACACGTTGGATCGGGTCAAGCCAAGATCTGCCGCCAGTTCGGCGGGATACGCGGGCCGCTCCAACAGGATCATGAGCAAACGCGAACGGGTCGGATCGGCCATTGCCCGACCAAGCCGATTCATCACGTCCAGGCGCGTGGCGACGGTCAACATGGCTGAGACAATACAGCAGTCGCTGAACTGTTGATCTGTGGGGGGTAGCCCTGCCCTATGTCGGCCGTTGGCTCGACGCGCATCCGCGAGTGTGGCCGACAGAATGCCGACGCGCTCTCATCGCAGTTCCGGGTGTTCCGGTACGCCGACAGGCGGTGGAGAGACGTACTCATCGCGGCTGTCAGGACGTGTCCGGATCGGAGGTCGAGCGCCACGCTCCCGTCGAGGGAGCCCGGGAGATACTAAAGGTCAAGGGGTCGGGGTGACCCACCACGCGGCTTCGGGAGGTTGGTCATGAAGGTCGAGTTGCTCTACTTCGAGGGCTGCCCGAACTGGACCGTGGCAGATGAGCGGCTGGCGCAGGCGCTGACGACCCTGAGGCGTGACGACATCACGGTGGAACGACGCCAGGTGGAGACCACTACTCAGGCCGAAGAGTTCGGTTTCACCGGCTCCCCGACGATCCGGGTCGACGGCCGCGACCCCTTCGCGACCGGTGAGCAGCACGTCGGGCTGGCCTGCCGGGTCTACTCGACCCCGAAGGGTCTGAGTGGCTCGCCGACGGTCGAGCAGTTGGTGGAGGTGTTGTCGTGAAGCGCCTCGTACTCATCGTTCTCGGGGGGTACCTGCTCGTCGCGGTCGGCAACAAGGTCGCGGAAGCAGCGGGCATGATGACGTGCGGCTGCGCCGACGACTGCTGGTGCAAGCGCCCGGGTTTGAGCCCGTTCCGGTGGGTATTTCCGTGGCGGCACCGCGGTCCTCACACGGCTCAGGAGAAGGCCACTCTGGAGCACGCGCAGGCGTAGCCGACGGGAATCCGGCGCCGGGGCGACCGAGGACCCGTGGGCCCCTGTGGTGTCGCGCGATCAATCCCTGACAGAGCGGACTTGGAGTTCGGTGGGGCTCGTTTAGGGGAATAAGACCACCACCACAGCGGGTCGTCCGGAATTCGGCATGTCCGGACGTTCCGTTCGGCGAT
>CAZDAO010000649.1:0-2522 GCA_964503015.1 uncultured Nocardioides sp.
GCGGATCGCGATGTACCCCGCGATCGACCCGTCCGACGTGGAGAAGCTGACCTCGGCCATCGACTACGTCGTCGAGAACCGCTGACTCAGCCGTTCAGCAGCTTGAGCACCGCCCGCTCGAGCGCGGCCTGCCGGGCATCGTCCGTGTCGTACTTCCCGCGGACCTTGACCGTCCGGCCGCGCTCGTAGGCCTCCACCACACGCGGGTCGACGTAGGACGTCCGGGCGAGCGTCGGGGTGTTGCCGAGGAACTCCGACACCTCCTTCATCGCCGCCGAGACCGCACGCTTGCGTGAGGCCTTGGTCTGGCCCGGCTCGTCGGTCTGCGCGAGCGCGCTGGCGGCGATGACGGTGGCGTGCCACGTGCGGAAGTCCTTGGCGGTCGCCTCGATTCCGAAGCAGGTGCGGATGTAGTCGTTGACGTCCGAGGAGCTGAGGTCCTTCCAGTGCCGGCCGTCCTTCCAGGCGAGCAGCCGGTCGCCGCCGCCGCGCCGGCGGCGCATCACGTCGAGCGCCTGGATCGCGGACACGTCGTCGATGGAGATGTCGTGCTCGATCCCGGACTTGCCGGTGAAGGTGAAGCGCAGGCCCGACTTCGTGCGGGACACGTGCTCCTTGCGCATCGTGGTGAGCCCGAAGGAGCCGTTGGTGTCGGTGTAGACGTCGTTGCCGATCCGGAAGTAGCCGAGGTCGAGCAGCCGTACGGCGACCGCGCAGGCGCGCTCCAGCGACATGCCCTCGGACCCGATGTCGGCGAGCACCCGCTCGCGCGCCTTGGACAGCGCCTTGCCGAACACCAGGATCCGGTCGAACTTGGCGGCGTCGCGGCTGGCGCGCCACTGCGGGTGGTAGAGGTACTGCTTGCGGCCCGCGTCGTCGGTGCCGACGGCCTGGAGGTGGCCGTTGGGGTGGGGCGTGATCCACACGTCGGTCCACGCCGGCGGGATGACGAGGTCCTTGCAGCGCCGGACCTGCTCGTCGTCGAGCCGGTTGCCGTGCTCGTCGAGGTAGGTGAAGCCCTTGCCGGACCTGCGCCGGGTCCAGCCCGGCTGGTCGGGGAACGTGCGCCTCAGTCGCGGCATGCGGTGAACCTACTGCCGGCCACCGAACGACGCCGACACCCCGAAGGGGGGTCACACCGGCCCGGCCTCAGACCTGGCCGCGGCGCAGGACCCGGCGGGCGAGCTCGGCCTGGCTCGCGGTGAGCCGGTGCTCGGGCACCCGCACGGTGCGCTCGCCGAGGGTGAAGGCGTAGAGGAACATGTCGGGCTTGGTGACCGGATCGCCGTCCGCGAACCCCTCGCCGGCGATGCCGGCGTCCGTCACGAGGTCGCGGAGGCCGGGCTCGTCGGCGTCGTCGAGGTCGTCGAGGTCCACCTCGGCGCTCTCGGTGCGACCGGCGAAGCCACCCGAGCGCTCGACCCGCAGCACCCCGTGCGCGGCACGGGCAGGCGGCGGGGCAACCGGGGCCCCGACGGCGCCGGCCGGCTCGACCCCCACCTGCGCCCAGGCGTCGCGGACGAGGTCGGCGTGCGGCCCGGCCGCCGCGACGGTGGCCGCCGCGAAGGTGGCGAAGTCGGAGTCCTCGGGCACGTCGCCGCCGACGAGGGCGTCGTACCAGATGCGGCCGGCACCGCCGATCGCCGCGCCGCCGATGGCGACGGCGGCGAGCTGGAAGGCCCGGTTGGGGATCCCGGAGTTGAGGTGGACGCCGCCGTTGTCGGAGGTGGTCACGACGAAGTCGTCCATGTGCCCGACCTGGGGGTCCCGGCCCAGCTCGGGGTCGTTGTAGGCCGTGCCGGGCGCCGCCATGTCGCGCAGCGCGCGTGCCTGCACGGACGGGGTGAAGATGCCCTCGCCGATGAGCCAGTCGCCATCGGCGGCCTGCTGGCCGAGGACCCGCTGCTTGAGGCAGGCGGCGAAGGCGTCGGCGACCGACTCGTTGAGCGCGCCGGACTGGTCGCGGTAGAGGAGCTGGCAGGTGTGCTCGACGACCCCGTGGCCGAACTCGTGGGCGAGCACGTCGATCGGCTTGGTGAACCGCTCGAAGACCCGGCCGTCGCCGTCACCGAAGACCAGCTGCGTGCCGTCCCAGAAGGCGTTGTTGTAGGCCGAGCCGTAGTGGACGGTGAGGCTGACGGGCGCGCCGGCCCCGTCGTAGGAGCTGCGGTCGAGCTCCTCCGCCCACATGGCGAGCGTGGCCTCGATGCCGTCAGCCGCCTCGTCGACCGCGGCGTCGCCGGTGGCCGGCTCGCCGGCGGAGCGCGCCGGCTCGCCCGGCAGCTCGGTGCGCGACCCGGCGTCGTGCACGGTCCAGGCGGGCCCGCCGGGCGCGGCCGCGGGCCGCGGGAGGCCGGTGACGCCTCGCTGGGCGCGCAGCGCCTCGTCGCGCAGGACGGCGTCAGGACCGTCGACGCGCTCCGCGAGCCAGGGTGGGATGAAGGTGCAGCGGGTCGCCCGAGTGTTCGCCATGGGTCAGGTCTACCGCGCCCCTCCGACAGCCGGTAGACCCCGCGGCGCGG
>CAZDAO010000650.1:0-2507 GCA_964503015.1 uncultured Nocardioides sp.
GCTCCGTCGGCAGCTCATGTCGCAGGGCCGCCGCAACCGCCAGCTGCCGCGCGTGGCCAAGACGCTGCTCGACGCGATGTGGCGTCAGGTCACCGGCGAGCGCGGCAAGGAGCGCGGCCGGGAGGCCTTCGACGACGACATGCTCGGCCACGAGGGCTTCGTCGAGTTCGCCGCCGCGTGGTGGCCGCCGCTGGACGCGCAGACCGTCTTCGGCTGGCTGCGCGAGCCGGAGTTCCTCGCCCGCGTGGGCGAGGGCGTCGTCACCCGCGAGGAGCAGCTGCTGCTGCTGAAGTCGTGGTCGTCCGGCGACCTGTCCATCGAGGACGTCCCGCTGCTCGACGAGCTCCGCTACGCCCTCGGCGACGTGCCCCAGCGCACCGACGACGAGCGCGACCTCGACGAGACCGGCCTGCTCGAGGGCGGCGTCGACCTCCAGGAGCTGACCACCATCTCCGAGCGCGAGTACGCCCCCGGCGGGCGCCAGTGGGCGCCGCCGACCCACCGCATCGAGGACGACGGCTACGCCCACGTCCTCATCGACGAGGCGCAGGACCTCACGCCGATGCAGTGGCGGATGGTCGGTCGTCGCGGCCGCACCGCGAGCTGGACGATCGTCGGCGACCCGGCGCAGTCGTCGTGGCCCGACGCCCCCGAGGCCGCCGCCGCGCGGGCCGAGGCGCTCGAGGGCAAGGAGCTCCACGAGTTCCACCTCTCGACCAACTACCGCAACTCGGCCGAGATCTACGCCTTCGCCGCCGACTACGCCCGCCGCGTCGGGCTCGACGCCGACCTCCCTGACGCCGTACGCCGCACGGGCGAGGAGCCGCTCGTCGTCGGCCCGGTCGACGACCTCGAGGCCGCCGTGCGCGAGGCGGTCACCACGATCGCCGGCCGCGTCGAGGGCACCGTCGGCATCGTCGTGCCCGTCGCGCGGCGCTCGGAGGTCAACGCGTGGCTGGCGTCGTGGCCCGAGCTCGCCGACGACGCGCCCGGGGCTCGCGCCGCGGTCGACTCGAGCGTCACGCCCAGCGGGGACGACCGGGTCGTCGTGCTGACGGGCCTCGACACCAAGGGCCTGGAGTTCGACGGCATCGTCGTGGTCTCCCCGCAGGAGATCGAGGACGAGTCGGCGACCGGCCGCGCGACGCTCTACGTCGTGCTGACGCGCGCCACCCAGCTGCTGACCACCGTCGGCTGAGACCAGGTCACGCCATCGGTTGCCGCCACTGCGTAGCATCGCCGCACGCAAGGGCCGGTCAGGTCGACGAACACCACTCTGGAGGGGTCGGGAGGGTGATGTCCTCGCTCGTGCGCGCCGTCGCGCTCCTCGCCTCGACGGTCCTGTCGGTGCTGCTGGCCTCGCCGGCCGGCGCCACCATCCCGCGCGGTGACACCGTCGACTCCGACCCCGACCCATCGTGGGGCTGGGAGCCGCTGTTCTTCGACGGCTTCGACGGACCTGCCGGCGAGGCGCCGTCGATGTGGCACCCGATGCCCGCCCAGAACCCCGCCTTCCAGAACGGCCTGGGCCAGCTCGACGTCGGCCAGCTCTCCCAGGTCCGGACGATCGCCGGGTGGACGGTGCCGACGGGCACCCAGGTGCGGGTCACCGCCAGCCTGGTCATGCCCGACACCGGCAGCAACTACGCCGCCTTCTGGGTCCAGCACCCCAACGGGGCCGACCCGCGTGAGATCGACGTGATCGAGAGCTACGGCCCCCTCAAGCCCGCGGGCGCCCAGCTGGGCTCCCACATCTGCTACGACGACACCCCCGAGACGGCGGTCAACGCGTGCGCCGCCACCGGGCGGGCACCGGAGCTCCACCCGGTCACGCCGGCCTTCCCCGTCGGCGCCGAGCCGTGGCACGCCTACTGGGAGTACGCCGCCGAGTTCACCGTCGGTGGCGACAGCGTCGTCTTCACCGCCAGCGACGGCCACGACAACCGCGCCTACGAGGTCGCGTTGACACCCGACGTGCGCCGGGTGCCCGGCAACGCCGTCCCGTTCCACCTCCGGCTGTCCAACAAGGACGTCCTCTCGCAGCACGCCGTTCCCGGCGGCACCCGCATGAACATGCTGGTCGACTGGGTGGCCGTCGACGTCAAGTACCCCTGACCCTCTTCGGTGGTTGAGGTGCGAGCGACCCTCCCTCGGTGGTTGAGGTGCGAGCGCCCTTTCTCGGTGGTTGAGGTGCGAGCGACCCTCCCTCGGTGGTTGAGGTGCGAGCGGAGCGAGCCTCGAAACCACGCCCTGGCCGGTGGTCGAGGAGAGACGGAGTCCCGTCACGAGACCCGTTCGCTCCGCCGCGCTCCTCTCGGTGGTTGAGGTGCGAGCGCAGCGAGCCTCGAAACCACGCTTCACCAGCCGTCCACGGAACGCCCTTCCGCACTCCGCGACTGTCGGTGGCCTTCGGTAGAATCGAACACATGATCGAGACGCTGGAGCAGGATACCGGGAGGGTCGCAGACGACCTCTCGGCGTCTGCTCTGCTCGCCTCGATCAAGGAC
>CAZDAO010000651.1:0-2503 GCA_964503015.1 uncultured Nocardioides sp.
GGCTCGTCGGTCGGCTCGTCGGTGGGCTCGTCGGTCGGGGCGAGCGTCGGGTCGGTCGTGGGGGCGAGCAGGTCGTCCGTCGGTGCGTCGGCCACCACGTCCTCGGGAGGCTCCGCGTCCACGGACGAGGGATCGGCCGAGGACCCGGCCCCCTCGCCGGAGCCGGACCGCAACAGGCTGTCACCGGGCTCGCTGGGTTCGCCGGGCTCGGCGGGTCCGCTCACCGCCGGGTTGCGCGCCGGTGGCTCGGCCGTGGTGCGGTCGGCCTGGTTGAGCCCGACGGCGATCGCGCCACCCACCACGGTCACGCTCGCCGCCACGCCCGCGACGGCGACGGCGCCGCTGTTGCCGACGACCAGGTCGCGGACCCGGCCGACCACGGCCCCGACGCCCACCGGCATCGAGGCCCCGCCGACGGCTGCCGCACCGACGTACGTCGCGCCGACCCCGCCGAGGAGCAGCGGCGCGAGGATCGCGCCGAGGTTGGAGTTGACCTCGGTGAGCTCGAGGTAGATGGCCATGCACTTCCGGCACCCGCCGAGGTGGTCCTCGACCTTCGCCGCGTCGCGACGCGAGATCGCGTTGCGGACGTAGGCCCCGAGCTGGCCGTGCGTCCAGCGGCAGGTGTCCTCCTCCAGGTCCGTCACGTGCTGGGTGAGGAATGCCTGGCGGAGACCCTCGCGGGCCCGATAGGCGAGCGCCGACACCGAGTTGGGGCTCATGCCGAGCAGCGGTGCGATGTCGGCGGGCTTGTCGCCCTCCACCTCGGTGTGCCAGAGGACCAGCTGCCAGCGCTCGGGGAGCGAGGCGAACGCGCGGGCCGCCGCGGCGCTCTCGAAGCCCTCGACGGCCGTGTCGCGGAACGGCACGCCCGGGTCGAACGGCTCCAGGTCGTCGGTGGTGTGCAGCCGGGCGTTGGCGCGGAAGCGGTCGACCTGCAGGCGTCGTACGGCGGTGAGCAGGTAGGCGCGGAACGCCACGTCCGGGCCGCCCCCGCGCTGGAGCACGCCCAGGACCTTGATGAAGGCGTCGGAGACCAGGTCCTCCACGTCGCCGGCCGGCACGAGCTGGCGGGCGAGGCGCCGGGCGGCCTCGACGTGCCGCTCGAAGAGGGTGCCGTAGGCGTCGACGTCCCCGCCGCGGACCGCCGAGATCAGCTCGGCGTCCCCCGGTGACTCAACGCTGGTGGCAATGCTCATGTGGACGCTCCGGACGCGCGCCTGACCCGGGTGTGCCAGGCAGTGGAGACTCTAGACCTCGGCGTCGGGTCCGGAACGGCAAGGCAAAGAATCCCGAAAAGGTGGTCTGGTCCGCGTCATGGAGCGCCATGAGCCGCGTCACACCGGTGAGCAGGACGACCAGTGAGGGGTATGCCGTGAAGAACTTCGCCGCACGCGTGCGACGAATCTCGGCGACCGGTCCTGGGGCGAGCAGGCCAGAGTCTCCCGAAGCGCGGTTGGGGTTGCCGCACCGGTTCGAGGCTGTGGGGGAGGCGCTCTCCTCAGGATCGGGTCTCCTGGACGCGTGTGCGATCGCCGGGCAGGACCTCGCCCGCGACGGCGCGTCGATGCAGGAGGCCCTGGACAGCCTGCGCGACACCGCGCACCGGGTGGCGGGTGGGGATCCGTCGTTCGACGCGGTGTCGGCCCTGCTCACGGCGTGGGGGGAGACGACGCTGGGCTACCTGCACCAGCTCTCCTGCGACGACCCGCTCACCGGCCTGGCCAGCCAGGCCCACCTCCGCAGCCGGCTCTCCGAGCTCTACCGGCTGCCGCCCGCCGAGCGCGCGGTGGCCGGGCACGCCCTGGTCGTGTGCGCGCTGCCCTTCGGGGACGACCCCTCGGAGGAGCCCGTCGACCACTTCACGCGCGCCATGCGCCTGGCGCGGGCGGGGGAGATGGCGCGCACCGTCTTCCCGCGTGACGAGACGGTCGCGCGCGTCGGCATGCGCCGGGTCGCGGTCCTGGCCCGGCGCGACGACCGGCTCGGCCGTCGCGTCCGGGTGCTGCGCGCGCTGCTCGAGGGGGTGGAGAGCCGGGTGGGCGGCCCGCTGGTCCGGGTGTGGATCGAGGGCCTGCCCGACTCCGACGCGTCGACCGGCATGCTGCTCGACGAGCTGGCGCGGGGCTGACGCCGCCGCCCTGTCCGAGTCGTCCTGTCCGAGCCGCCCCCTAGGGTGGCCCTATGTGCGGACGCTACGCCTCCTCCCGGACCCCCGACGACCTCGTCGAGGAGTTCGAGGTGGTCGAGAGCCGGGTCCCCGCACCGCTCGCCGCCGACTACAACGTGGCTCCCACCAAGGAGGTCTACGCCGTGGTGGAGCGGCCCCCGTCGCGCGACTCCGACGAGCCGCCCCAGCGCCAGCTGCGCGTGCTCACCTGGGGCCTGGTGCCGTCGTGGGCCAAGGACACCTCGATCGGCAACCGGATGATCAACGCCCGGATGGAGACCGTCGCGGAGAAGCCGGCCTACCGCAAGGCGTTCGCCTCCCGCCGTGCGCTGC
>CAZDAO010000652.1:0-2497 GCA_964503015.1 uncultured Nocardioides sp.
CACCACCCACATCGACGCGCTCGAGGCCTTCGAGAACGACCCGGAGACCAAGGCGATCGTGATGATCGGTGAGATCGGTGGCGACGCCGAGGAGCGCGCGGCGGCCTACATCAAGGAGCACGTCACCAAGCCGGTCGTCGGCTACGTCGCCGGCTTCACCGCCCCCGAGGGCAAGACCATGGGCCACGCCGGCGCCATCGTCTCGGGCTCCTCGGGCACCGCGCAGGCCAAGAAGGAGGCCCTCGAGGCCGCCGGTGTCAAGGTCGGCAAGACGCCGTCCGAGACCGCTGCGCTGATGCGGGAGGTCCTCCAGGGCCTCTGAGCCGGATCAGTCCAGGCTCGACTCACGGCCCCGCAGGTCTTCCTGCGGGGCCGTGCTGGTCCTCGGCGCCGACGCGGTGCCACGGACCGGGTTCCTCACCGGGTTCCTGGCGCTCCACAGCACCTGCCAGACGACGCGCGCGCCGAGGAGGCGCACCGGTGCGGCGAGCGACAGGCGGCGACGCGGCGAGGGAAGCGTGGGACAGGCTGCACTCGACAGCGTGGCTGGGATCGACATGGTTCAACACCCCGTTTTCGTGAACGCACACATCGCCGGAAGGATCTGTTCGGTGGTCTCGGTGACCTCGTCGGCCTGCCCGTCGAGCGACGCGAGCGAACCCTCACCGTACGTCCCGACCAGCAGCCGGGCCGAGCCGACCCTGGTCACCTGGAAGACCGAGCTGCCGAGGCCGTCGGAGTAGGTCAGCCCGATCGTCACCGTGTCGTAGCCGGTGTCCCGGTCGAGCACCGTCCACACCAGGTTGCGCTGCTCGTGGCACTCCGCGGCCGCCCGGCGCAGCACCGCCATCGGCGCCGCGGCGCGCTCGGCGTCGTCGTGGACGAACAGCTCGCGCCACTCGTGGTGCTCCGGGCCCGAGACGCCGGCGACGAGGCGGCGCAGGCCGCCCGTGGTCTCCGGCTGCGGCCAGACGACGCGTCCGCACATCTCCAGCTCGCCCAGCCCGTCACCGTCCGGCGAGGGTGGCGAGACGGTCTCGTCCGCGTTGTCGGTGTCGAAGCCCACCGCCAGCGGGAAGTCGTCGGGGATCTCCGGGCCGCGAGGCGCGGTGCCGGTGCCGGCGTCGGCGAACATCCCGAGGGCCTCGACGGTCGCGCGCAGCGGCTGCACGGTCTGCTGCACGGCCCGCTCGGCGTCGATGGTGGCGGCCTCGCCGTCGGGCGCCCACTGGCTGTACGTCGAGGTGACCAGGAGTGCGGCCCCCACCGGTACGACGTGGACCACTGTCGCGCCGCTGCCCGGCTCGCCGCCGAAGGTGTAGGTCTGCACGAGCGTGGTCGCAGGTTCCGGGCCGAACGGGGAGTCCCGTACCTCGGTCAGCGTCTCCCGGTCCCCGTCCGCGGACACGGTGGGGCACGTCAGCGGCAGGTCGGCGAACGACTGCGACACCTGGGCGGCCTCGTCGGAGGTGCCGAGCAGGACCAGCTCCCGGGTGTTGGCGGTCTCGCCGCCACTGTTGTCGGCGACGAGCCGGTCACGCACGCCCAGGCCGCGCAGGGGAGCGGTGCCGCACAGGGACAGGTCGCGCAGGCCGGTGCCGCTGCGCGAGGTCGGGATGGTGTCCTGCGCGCCGCCCATGCCCGCGGAGAGCGGGAAGTCGTCGGGGATCGAGGTCCCGGGGGGCTCCGGGGTCGTCGCGTCCGTGTCCGAGGCGCTCGTGGCCCGCTCCGTGGCGGTGCCCTGCCCCGACGTGGCGTCGCCGCAGCCGGCGACGGCCAGCGAGCCGGTCAGGGCAGCGGTCAGGAGGGCGGAGCGGAGCCTCATGCCCTGTGAGACCCCCGGCAGGGCGAAAAGGTTGCGTCAACCGCGCGCGCGGAGGGTGGCGAGGCGCTCGAGCACCCGGCGCGAGAGGGCGATGAAGTCCCCGCGCGACATCGTCATGTCGCGCTGGGGGGTGAAGCCGAGCTGCGCGACCGCGGTGCCGTCGCGGACGATCGCCATCAGGAACGGGAACGACTGCTTGTCGTTGAGCTCCATCGTGATCGCCCAGACGTTGACCTCGCGGTCCTTCGACGAGGAGCTGGCCAGCCCGGTCACGGACGTGCCGAGGTTGGCCTGGCCGCACTGGCGGACCCGGGTGCGGACCTGCTCGACGAACTTCCTCGCGGCGGCCGGTTTCATCGACCCGACGGTCTGGGTGAGCCCCAGCTGCGTGGCGTTGGGCGTCTCGGGGAACAGGAAGGTGCGGGTCCGGGCGAGGCTGATGCCCTTGCCGGTGAAGACGGTGCGGTCGCAG
Source organism: uncultured Nocardioides sp. (assembly GCA_964503015.1). Taxonomy (GTDB): domain Bacteria; phylum Actinomycetota; class Actinomycetes; order Propionibacteriales; family Nocardioidaceae; genus Nocardioides. The sequence continues at coordinate 2,298 of CAZDAO010000652.1, forward strand.
CGGGTGGACGCGTAGTTGGTCCGGCTCGCCCGCTCGGGGTCGGTGCCCACCCACGGCCCGCGGACCGCCGAGACGGGCGGCAGGTCGACGACCGACAGCAGGCCGGGCGGGGCGCCGATGTCGAGCGGGGTCGTCGGACGGCTCCTGGCGCGGCCGGCGCACGTCGCGGCACCGTCGGTGCCGCACAGCGCGTTCACGGC
>CAZDAO010000653.1:0-2497 GCA_964503015.1 uncultured Nocardioides sp.
CGGGCGAGCACCGCGGCGCCGTCGTCCTCGTGGCGCCGAGCCAGGACGCGCACCAGGTCGGTGCCGAGCTGCAGTCCGTCGTGCGCGGCCTCGGCGGCACCGCCACGGTCGGGGTCGCGGCCACGAGCGACGCGCTCGAGGGCGAGCGGCTCGTGGCCGCCCACGGGGAGGCACGGCGCTGCCTCGACACGCTGGTGCGGCTCGGTCGCCGCGGGGAGGTCAGCGACCCCGCGGGCCTCGGAGTGGCGCGACTGCTGCTCGGCGACAACGAGCCGGAGCACGTCAGCGCCTTCATCGACGCCATGGTCGGGCCGGTCCGGGCGTGGGACGCACGGCGCGGGACCAGCCTGGTGGAGACGCTGGAGGCGTGGTTCGCCACCGGCGGTCACCTCAAGGACACCGCCGCGGCGCTGCACCTGCACCCCAACACGGTCACCCAGCGGTTGGACCGGGTCGGCGAGCTCCTCGGCGCCGGCTGGCGCGAGCCCGGGCGTGCGCTCGACCTGCAGCTGGCGCTCCGGCTGGCGCGACTCCAGGGCGGATGACCGCGCGCGTGTGACCTCACCACATGGGGCCCGCGCAACTGTGGCCCGCAGGACCATGTGCCGTGCGTCACTCGGCTCCCTACGGTGGGCCGCATGACCACCTCCACCTCCTCCGCACCGCACGCCCTGCGCGGCCGCCGCGCCCTGGTCACCGGGGCCGCCAGCGGCATCGGTGCCGCGGTCGCCGCGCGCCTGGCGCAGAGCGGCGCCGAGGTGCACCTGCTCGACCGTGACGAGGAGGGCGTGGCGAAGGTGGCCGCGCAGGTGCACGGCACGCCGCACGTCGTCGACCTCACCGACGAGGCCGCCATCGAGGCCCTCGACCTCGAGGTCGACGTCCTCGTCAACAACGCCGGCATCCAGCACGTCGCCCCGCTCGAGTCTTTCGACCCCGAGCTCTTCCGCGCCATCCACGCGCTCATGCTCCACGCGCCGTTCCTGCTCGCCCGCCGGGTCCTGCCCGGGATGTACGCCCGGGGCTGGGGCCGGCTCGTGCACGTGTCCAGCGTCCACGGCCACCGCGCCTCGGCCTACAAGGCGGCCTACGTCAGCGCCAAGCACGGCCTCGAGGGCCTGTCGAAGGTCATCGCGGTCGAGGGCGCCGACAAGGGCGTCACCAGCAACACGGTCTGCCCCGGCTACGTCCGCACCCCCCTCGTGGAGGGCCAGCTCGCCGACCAGGCTCGCACCCACGGCATCCCCGAGGACGAGGTCCTCGACACCGTCCTGCTCGCCCGTACGCCGCTGCGCCGGCTGGTCGAGCCCGAGGAGGTCGCCGACGCGGTGGCCTTCCTGTGCAGCCCTGCCGCCACCTCGATGACCGGCTCGTCGCTGGTCCTCGACGGCGGGTGGAGCGCCGCCTGAGGCGATCCCGCCGTACCCCGCCCGCACTCCACCGGCACCCGTCCCAACGACTGCAGTCCCCCGATGAAAGGCACGTCATGACCACCGACACCTCGCCCCCGGCCGGCAGCGCCGCCTCGTCCACCGACCCCGGTCGCACCAGCATCGTCAAGGTCGTCTTCGCCTCCCTGGTCGGCACCGCCGTCGAGTGGTACGACTTCTTCCTCTACGGCTCGGCCGCGGCCCTCGTCTTCGGCACCCTGTTCTTCCCCGAGAGCGAGCCCGCGACGGCGACGCTGCTGGCCTTCGGCACCTACGCCCTGGGCTTCGTCGCCCGTCCCCTCGGTGGAGTCGTCTTCGGTCACTTCGGCGACCGCGTCGGCCGCAAGAAGATGCTCGTGTTCTCGCTGTTCCTGATGGGCATCGCGACGTTCGCGATCGGGCTGCTGCCGACCTACGCCTCCATCGGTGTCGCAGCGCCGCTTCTCCTGCTGCTCTGCCGTCTCCTCCAGGGCTTCGCGGTCGGGGGCGAGTGGGGCGGGGCGGTGCTGATGGCCGCCGAGCACGGCGACGACTCGCAGCGAGGCTTCTGGTCGTCCTGGCCCCAGGCCGGCGTCGCCCTGGGCAACCTCCTCGCGACCGGGGTCCTGTGGGTGCTCGCCGCCGTGCAGTCGGACGCGGCCTTCGAGTCGTGGGGCTGGCGCGTGCCGTTCCTGCTGAGCGCCGTCCTGGTCGGCGTCGGCCTCTGGGTGCGCCTCTCGATCGAGGAGTCGCCGGTCTTCGCCGACGCCAAGGCCGAGCTGGAGACCAAGGAGACCGCACACCTGCCGCTGGTCGAGGTCTTCCGCCAGTACCCCCGCGAGGTGCTCGTGGCGATGGGCATGCGGATGGCGGAGAACATCTCCTACTACCTCTTCACGGTCATCTCGATCTCGTTCCTCACCATCTACGCCGGCACCGCCGACGACAAGTCGCTCATCCTCAAGGCGCTGCTGATCGGTTCGGTGGTGCACTTCGTGACCATCCCGGTCGTCGGCGCGATCAGCGACCGGGTCGGGCGCCGCCCGCTCTACCTCGCCGGCGCCGTCGGTGTCGCCGCCTGGTCGTGG
>CAZDAO010000654.1:0-2490 GCA_964503015.1 uncultured Nocardioides sp.
GATGGTCGAGGGGTAGCGGCGGGGCTCGTCGGGGTCGACGGGCTCGGCCGAGACCGGCTCCACCGACTCCGGCGGCTCGATCCGGGGCGGCTCGGGGGGCTCGCGGCGCTCGGGCTCGGTCATGTCAGGACCGGGCGGTCTTCTCGGCGATCTCGACGATGTTGGTGAGCAGCATCGCGCGCGTCATCGGACCGACGCCCTTCGGGTTGGGCGAGACCCAGCCGGCCACGTCCCAGACGTCGTCGGCGACGTCGCCGGTGACCTTGCCGTCGACCCGGGAGACACCCACGTCGAGGACGGCCGCACCGGGCTTGACCATGTCGGCGGTGATGATGCCGGGGACCCCGGCGGCCGCGACGACGATGTCGGCCCGGCGCACGTGTGAGGCCAGGTCGACCGTGCCGGTGTGGCACAGGGTGACGGTGGCGTTCTCCGATCGGCGGGTCAGCAGCAGGCCGAGCGGGCGGCCGACGGTGATGCCGCGCCCGACGACGACGACCTCGGCACCCGCGATCCGGACGCCGTGACGGCGCAGCAGCTCGATGGCGCCCACGGGGGTGCAGGGCAGCGGGCCGGCCTCGCCGAGCACCAGCTTGCCGAGGTTGGTGGGATGCAGTCCGTCGACGTCCTTGTCGGGGTCGACGCGCGAGAGCAGCGCGAACTCGTCGAGGCCGGTCGGCTGCTGGACGATGAACCCGGTGCAGGCGTCGTCGGCGTTGAGCTCGTCGATGACCGCCTCCACCTCGGCCTGGGTGGCCGTGGCCGGCAGGTCGCGCCGGATCGAGGTGATGCCGATCTCCGCGCAGTCCTTGTGCTTGGCGCCGACGTACCAGTGCGAGCCGGGATCGTCGCCGACGAGCACCGTGCCGAGGCCCGGCGTCACCCCCTGCTCCGCCAGCGCGGCCACGCGCTGGGCGAGCTCGGCCTTGATCGTCTTGAGGGTGGCTGCGCCGTCCAGGGTCTGTGCCGTCACGGCAGGGAGTCTAGGCGCCGACCGGGGCGCCGATCCGCACGAGGTGTCGTTCGGCCGCACGCGCCGCCGGGTGGGCCACCGCGGCGGCCGTGACACCGATCAGCGCGATCACGATCCACCCCGGGGTGCCGACCTGGAGGGCGAGCCAGGTGTAGAGCGCGGGGAAGACGATCGGCTCGATCTGGTAGCCCAGCCCCCACACGCCCTGGTAGTCGCCGAGCCGGCGGTGGTCGGACAGCTCGCTGGTGAGGGACCAGTCGGCGGCCGACTGCCACAGCTCGGCACCGGTGATGGTCACGTGGCCGATCCAGATCAGCACGATCGAGACCCAGCCGACCGTCTCGTGGGTCCAGGCGATCAGGCCGCAGGACACGATGAAGGCCCAGCCCGACCAGCGCACGGCGCGCAGCGACCCGTCGACCGAGTCGGCCACCCGGCTCGCCCGGACCTGCAGGAGGACGGCGAGGACGGTGTTGGTGCCGAAGAGCCAGGCCAGCAACGCGGGCGGCGCGTCGGTGCGCTCGACGAGCCACAGCGGCACCACGACGTTGAGCAGCACCTGGTTGGAGGACAGCACGCCGTTGCAGACGCTCAGCACGACGAACCCGGGGTTGCGCCAGGCCGGCGGCGCCGCGGTGGCCGGGTCGTCACCGTCGGTGACCGGGAGCTGCCGGGCGATGACCGGCAGGACCGTCGCGATCAGCAGCGCGTTGAGAACCAGCAGGGCGCCGGTGACGAACGGGATGAGCCGTACGGCGTCCAGGCCGAGGCCCAGGGCCACACCGCTCGCGCCGGCACCGAGCGTGTAGCCCACGTTGCGCGCCGCCCGCATGTAGGCCAGCGCCCGGACCCGCACGTCCCGCGGGAAGACCGCGATCCGGTAGACATTGCGAGCGTTGCGTCCGGCCGTCTCGAAGATCGCCAGCACGCTCAGCATCAGGACGAAGGTGACCATCCCGCCGATGAGCGGCCACGCGAAGTAGAGCGCGGCCTCCACGGCGCTGGCCAGCGCCCACAGCGGCTTGGCGCCCACGCGGTCCGCGAGCCGTCCCATGGGCAGCTGGAGGAGCAGGGTGACGCCCGCCGCGATGGACATGCCGAGCCCCACCTCGGCGCCGGACAGCCCGACGACCCGAGTGAAGTAGACGGCCGTCCCGGTGAGGAAGGTCCCCGTCGCGAACGCCGACAGCACGCACTGCCAGACCAGGTCCCGCTCGAGCTTCGTCGGCGGGAGGATCCGCTGCCACCAGCGCACGTCGTACCCCCTCAGAGTTATCTTGACGTCAAGATAACATCGAGGGGCGTCCGTCAGTGGAAGAAGTGCCGCGTGCCGGTGAGGTACATCGTCACTCCGGCGGCCTCGCAGGCGGCCACGACCTCGGCGTCGCGGACCGAGCCGCCAGGCTGGACGATGGCCTTCACGCCGGCGTCGATGAGGATCTGCGGACCGTCGGCGAACGGGAAGAACGCGTCCGACGCGGCGACGGAGGAGGCGACCCGCTCCCCCGCCCGCTCCA
>CAZDAO010000655.1:0-2490 GCA_964503015.1 uncultured Nocardioides sp.
GTCCCGGCTGGACTACGGACGGCGGGGTGCTCTGTCCGGTGGCGGCGGGTTCTCGGGCCGCGCTCCGTCCTCGTCGTCGGTGAGGTGTGCGTCGGGGCCGACCCAGATCTCGAACGCGGCGGCGAGGTCCTCGCCCGAGGTATGTCCCCGGGTCTGTCGCAACGGGGTCTCGCGAAGGAAGAGCAGGATGACGAACCCGAGCAACGCGAACGGTACGGCGGCGAGGAACGTGGTCTGCAGCGCGTCGGCGAATCCGGTGGTGACCGCGAGATGGATGGGGTCGGGCAGCGCGGCGATCTGTTCGGGGCTGCCCTGGGTGGCGGACCGGGGGGGCATCTGGTCGGCGGGCACCCCGGCTGCGCGCAGTTGGGCGGGGATGGTGTCGCGGAGCCGGTGGGTGAGCAGGGCGCCGAAGACCGCGACTCCCATCGCGCCGCCCAGGGAGCGGAAGAAGGTGGCTCCGGAGGTGGCCACGCCGAGGTCGGCGTGGGGCACCGCGTTCTGGGTCGCCAGCACGAGGACCTGCATCACCATGCCGATGCCGGCGCCGGTGATGAACATGTACACCCCGGCCAACCAGAGGGAGGTGTCCACCGACAGTCGGCTCATCAGCGCCAGCCCACCGGCAGCGACCAGCAGACCGACGACGGGAAAGATCTTGTAGCGGCCGGTGCGGGTGATCAGCCGGCCCGATCCGATGGAGGTGATCAGCAGGCCGACCATCAGCGGAAGCGTCAGCAGGCCGGAGGCGGTGGGCGACTCACCCTTGACGATCTGCAGGTACTGGGGCAGGAAGATGATGGCGCCGAACATGGCGACCCCGACCGCGAACCCGGCCAGGCTGGTGAGGACGAAGGTGTGGTTGGCGAACAGCCGCGGAGGCATGATCGGTTCCGCGGTCCGGCGTTCTTGCCAGACCGTGGCCGCGAGCATGAGCAGCGCTACCGCGGTCAGGCCGTAGGTCCAGGCCGAGTTCCAGGCGAACTCCTTGCCGCCCAGTGAGAGCATCAGCAGCAGCGCGCTGATCCCGGCGACGATGAAGAACGCTCCCAGCCAGTCGATGGCGTGCCGGCGGCGCGGGAACGGCAGCTTGAGCACCCGTTCGGTGACCACCAGGGCGGCGATGCCGATGGGGATCCCGACCCAAAACGTCCACCGCCACGAGAGGTGCTCGACCAGGAAGCCGCCGAGCAGGGGGCCAGCGACGGTGGCCAGGCCGAAGACCGAGCCGATGTAGCCCTGGTAGCGACCGCGTTCGCGGGGACTCACGACGTCGCCGATGATCGCCTGGGACAGCGCCATCAGCCCGCCCACGCCGAGCCCCATCACCGCACGGAACCCGATGAGCTGTCCCATGTTCTGGGCGAACCCGGAGGCGAGGGAGGAGACGAGGAAGATCCCGATCGCGGACTGGAACATGATCTTGCGGCCGTACAGGTCCGACAGCTTGCCCCAGATCGGTGTGGAGGCGGTCGAGGTCAACAAGGTGGCCGAGACCACCCAGGCCAGCTGGTCCTGACCGCCGAGCTCACCGACGATGGTGGGCAGCGCAGTGGCCACGATCGTCTGGGACAGGGCGGCGACCAGCATGCCCAACATCAGCCCCACCAGGACGGTGAGGATCTGCCGGTGCGTCAGGTCCGGCATCACCTGCTCGCTCGGGGTCCCGGGGAGATCGGCTCCAGGCGAGGGCGGGGTACTCATGGCTGGCTCTCTTCTGCGGTGTGGGGGTCCGGGGTCAGATGGTGGTCCAGGCCGGTGTTGAAGGCGGCTAGCAGGGAAGCGAAGTTCGCCAGGTCGTCTGGTGACCAGGACTGCAGCAGTTCGCGGACCACGCCGCGTCGTTCCGCCCGCGTCGCGGTCAACACACCCTGGCCGTGCCTGGTGAGCCGCAGCCGGCAGGCGCGTCGGTCCTCCGCGTCGGGTTCGCGCATGATCAGACCGGCCTGCTCCAGGGAGGCGACCTGTCGGCTGATCGTCGAGGCGTCCAAGTGGAAGTGCGCCGCGAGCGCGCTGGGCCGCAGCGGGCCGGTGTCATGGAGCCACGCCAGGATCCCGTAGGCAGCCCTCTCCACGACCTGCTCGGTCGGGCCCCCGCGCAGATGCACCTTCTGGGCACGACGCACCAACAAGGTCAGCTCCTGCTCGATGGACTCCACCGAGGCCACGTCGGTCCCCGATCCAACTGATTGCATGTACCAACCATAACGGCTTCAGGGACGGCGAGCGCACCCACCCGCGATGTCTCGCGTTGCCAGAGCCGGCGCGGCGCCGGGATAAGCGCTACTGCTCCATGTGTAGCGGCTCAGCAGTCCCACCCGACGCAGATCGCAAGTGGGCGATGCTTGGTGACAGCCGGACGCCAGTCAGGAGATGTCGCCGACCAAGTAGCGCTGCAACGTGGGAGCAAGCGCGGCCACCAGCTCGTCCTGGCTTACAGAGGTCAGGTCCTCGAGTCCGAGGACGTGGCGAGCCACGGCGAGGCCCAGG
>CAZDAO010000656.1:0-2477 GCA_964503015.1 uncultured Nocardioides sp.
TCAGCCGCGGTACGACGCCGGGCGAGGTCGCCTCGTTCATCGTGCACCGGCTCGCGGGACCGCGTGCCACCGGCAAGGAGAAGGAGAAGGCCTCATGAGCGACAGCCGTGTCGGCACCGTGGTGACCCACCGCCGCTACGTCCCGTACTCGCACGCCCACTACGCCGGCAACCTCGTCGACGGTGCCTACAGCCTGGGCCTCTTCGGCGACGTGGCGACCGAGATGTGCATCGTGCTCGACGGCGACGAGGGCCTGTTCGCGTCCTACTCCGACGTCCAGTTCATGGCGCCGGTGCGGGCCGGCGACGTCCTCGAGATCACCGCCACGCTCGTCCGCGAGGGCACCCGCAGCCGCGTCATGGACTTCGCCGTCCACGTCGTGGGCCGCGGCGCGCCGACGCCCGACGCACCGGGCGCGGCCGAGGTCCTCGACCCGCCGGTGGTCGCCACCACGGCGACGGGCACCGTCGTCGTACCCCCCAAGTAGGGCACCGCTACGACAACATGTCGGCGTGTCCGCCACGACACGCCGCCCGCGGGCAAAGTTTTTCCGACGACTTTCAACCGGTCGTCGGCGCGTTGACCTGCATGAACGCGCGTCCATGCAGGTCAGGAGCGTGTTGACAGCGCCCCTCTCCGGAGGGAGGGTTCCCGGGTCCGCCTGTGCAGCTCGCGGGTGGCGCCTTCGGCAGTGGGGAGTTGTGACGTGTGGGACGCGGAGCCAGCGATGCCCACCATCCGACGACCCGTCGACGGTGCCCCGCGGTGGCTGGATGCGGGAGGGACCCCGGGGCGTTAGACAACTTCGCGCGGCCGCCAGCCAGTCGGTCGCGTGTCGGTCCGAAGCCCCCGGGTCCCTCCCGCACCGCTGCAGGCGTTCGATCTCCTGAGCGGTCGTGAGCAGCCGTCGGCTACGGTCTGTCCGTGCCGCTGCGCTGCCTCCTCGCCCTGGTCGGCGGACTCGTCCTCGCAGCCGGCTTCGAGCCGATCGGCCTCGCCTGGCTGATGCCGCCGGCGATCGCCGCGCTGGTGCTCTCCGTCCGTGGCCTCCGTCCCGGGCGCGCCTGGTTGCCCAGCCTGCTCTTCGGGATCACCTTCATCTTCGCCGTCATGGTCTGGATGCGCGCGGTCGGCACCGACGCCTGGCTCGCGATGTGCGCGCTGGAGGCGGCGTTCTTCGTGCCCCTGGGGCTCGGCCTGTCGTGGAGCCTGCGGCTGCGTGCGTGGCCGGTCTGGGCAGCCCTGTGGTGGGTGGGGATCGAGACGTGGCGCAGCGGGTTCCCGTTCTCCGGCATGCCGTTCGGGCGCCTGGTCTACGCCACCGCCGACACGCCCTGGGCCGACGCACTGCCGTGGATCGGCATGACGAGCGTCAGCTTCCTCGTCGCCCTCACCGGCACCACGCTCGCGTGGCTGCTGGTCACCGTGCGCGCCACGCCGCGCCGGTCGTACGCCGTCGTGGCCGCGCTCGCTGCGGCCACCGCGCTGCCCGTCCTGGTGCCCTTCGAGGTCGAGGAGAGCGGCACCAGCACCGTCGCAGCCGTGCAGGGCGACGTGCCCGGCACCGGGCTCAACGTGCCGGCGGTGCACCGGGAGGTGACCGCCAACCACGTGCGGCTCACCCGCGAGCTGGCCGACGCGGTCGCGGCCGGGGAGGAGCCCGCGCCGGACTTCGTCGTGTGGCCGGAGAACTCCACTGCCGTCGACCCGTTCACCGACGCCGAGGTGCGCGCCGGCATCGTGGCGGCGTCCGACGCGATCGGCGTCCCGGTCGTGGTCGGTGCGATGTCCAACGACCCGCTCGACGACAGCCAGGTGCTGAACCAGGGGATCGTCTACCGCCCGGGCCTCGGCAGCGGTGACCGCTACACCAAGCGGCACCCCGTGCCCTACGGCGAGTACATCCCCTTCCGCGGCAGCCTCATCCCGGAGAGCTACGGCAAGCTCCGCATGGTCCCGCGCGACATGGCGCGCGGCACCAGCCTCGAGCCGCTGCGCATCGGCGACGTGCGGGTCGCCGACGCGATCTGCTTCGACGTCGCCTACGACGAGGGCATCGCCGGCCAGGTGGCCCGCGGTGCCGAGCTCGTCACCGTCCAGACGAGCAACGCGATGTTCAGCCGCACCGGCCAGCTCGACCAGCAGTTCGAGATCAGCCGGCTGCGCGCGCTGGAGACCGGTCGCTGGGTGGTCGTGGCGGCGATCAACGGCATCTCCGGCGTGGTGCGTCCCGACGGGACCGTCGTGGCGTCGGTCCCCGCCCGGGGCCAGGAGGTGCTGGTCGAGGAGGTCGCGCTGAGCACCACGCTCACACCGGCGGTGCGCGCCGGGGTCTGGCCCGGCAGGTTGGCCCTGGTCTTCCTCGTCTGTCACACGGTGTGGGCGTTCGTGGCCTATCGTCGTCGGCGACGCGGCGAGCGCCCGTCCCGCCCGCCGTCCCAGGAACCCGTGGATCGAGGTAGCACCGCGTGAGTGTC
>CAZDAO010000657.1:0-1983 GCA_964503015.1 uncultured Nocardioides sp.
GAGCCCCAGCTGAAGGACTCCTCGGCGCGGCGGCGGCCGGCGGCGCCGTAGGCCCGGGCACGGTCGGGGTCGCTGACCGCGTCGGTGAGGGCGGCGGCGAGGTCGGCGACGTACTGCTCCGGGTCGAGCGGGGTGCCGGTGCCGTCGGTGGCCTGGTCGATGGGGACCAGCCAGCCGGTCTCGCCGTCCACGACGACCTCGGGGATGCCGCCGGTCGCGGTCGCGACGACGGCGGTCTCGCAGGCCATCGCCTCGAGGTTGACGATGCCGAGCGGCTCGTAGATCGACGGGCACGCGAACACCGTGGCGGCGGTCAGCAGCGCGACCACGTCGGCGCGGGGGAGCATCTCGGGGATCCACACCACGCCGGAGCGGGTGGCGGCGAGGTCGTCCACCAGCCCGCGCACCTCGGCCTCGATCTCCGGGGTGTCGGGGGCCCCCGCGCACAGCACCAGCTGGACGTCGGGCGGCAGCGCGGCCGCGGCGCGCAGGAAGAGCGGCAGGCCCTTCTGGCGGGTGATCCGGCCGACGAAGATGACGCTCGGCCGGTCGGGGTCGACGCCCAGCTCGCGCACCCGGTCGGGCCGCGGCGTCGGCGACCAGAGCGTGGTGTCGATGCCGTTGTGCACGACGTGCACACGGTCGGGGTCCACGGACGGATAGCTGCGCAGCACGTCGTCGCGCATCGCCGCGCTCACCGCGACGATCCCCGCCGCACCCTCGTACGCCGTCCGCTCGGCCCAGCTGGACAGCGCGTAGCCGCCGCCGAGCTGCTCGGCCTTCCATGGCCGCATCGGCTCGAGGGAGTGCGCGCTGACGACGTGGGGGATGCCGTGCATGAGGCCGGCGAGGTGGCCGGCCATGTTGGCGTACCACGTGTGGGAGTGGACGAGGTCCGCGCCGGCGCAGTCGTCGACCATCGCGAGGTCGACGCTGAGCGTGCGGATCGCCGCGTTGGCCCCGGCGAGCGACTCCGGCTCGGCGTACGCCGTCGTGCCCGGCTCGGAGCGCGGGGCGCCGAAGCACCGCACGCGCGCGTCGACGTCGGGCAGCACCCGCAGCGCCCGGACCAGCTCGGCCACGTGGACTCCGGCCCCGCCGTAGACCTCGGGCGGGTACTCCTTGCTGAGGACGTCGATCCGCATGGAGTCGAACCTAGACCGAAACGCGGACCCGGGGGAGGTCGACCGCGCCCCTGCGGACGGCTAGTTTCGACGCATGGCCATCACGCCCCCGCGCAAGAAGGTCCTCGCCGTCGTCCTCGCCGGTGGCGAGGGCAAGCGGCTGATGCCGCTGACCGCCGACCGCGCCAAGCCGGCGGTGCCCTTCGGGGGGATCTACCGGCTGATCGACTTCGCGCTGTCCAACGTCGTGAACTCCGGCTACCTCAAGGTCGTGGTGCTCACGCAGTACAAGTCGCACAGCCTCGACCGGCACGTCACCACCACGTGGCGGATGTCCCAGCTGCTCGGCAACTACGTCACCCCGGTGCCGGCCCAGCAGCGCGTCGGCAAGCGGTGGTACCTCGGCAGCGCCGACGCGATCTTCCAGTCGCTGAACCTGCTGACCGACGAGCAGCCCGACATCGTCGTGGTGGTGGGCGCCGACCACGTCTACCGGATGGACTTCGCGCAGATGGTCCGCGACCACGTGGAGTCCGGCGCGGGCTGCACGGTCGCCGCGATCCGCCAGCCGATCGGTCTGGCCGACCAGTTCGGCGTGATCGACGTCGACCCGGCCGACCCGCAGCGGATCCGCGCGTTCCTGGAGAAGCCGAAGGACCCGGTCGGTCTTCCCGACGCCCCCGACGAGGTCCTGGCCAGCATGGGCAACTACGTCTTCGACGCCGAGGCGCTACGCGACGCCGTCACCCGTGACGCCGAGCGGGAGCAGTCCAAGCACGACATGGGCGGCGACATCGTGCCGTGGTTCGTCGACAAGTCGGAGTCCGCGGTCTACGACTACAAGGACAACGAGGTGCCC
>CAZDAO010000657.1:1993-2473 GCA_964503015.1 uncultured Nocardioides sp.
CGGCGCGACCGAACGTGACCGCGGCTACTGGCGCGACGTCGGGACGATGCGCTCGTTCTACGACGCCCACATGGACCTCGTCTCCCCGCTGCCCGTCTTCAACCTCTACAACACCGCGTGGCCGATCTACACCAGCTATGGCCCGCACCCGCCCGCCAAGCTGGTCGAGGGCGCCAGCGGCGCCGGCGTGGCCACGTTCAACTCGATCCTGTCGCCGGGCGTCGTGGTCAGCGGCGGCACGGTGAACAAGTCGGTGCTCTCCCCGGCGGTGTGGGTCAAGGACGGCGCCGAGGTCTCCGACTCGGTGCTCATGGACGGCGTGCGGGTCGGCGAGGGTGCGGTCGTGCGCAACGCGATCATCGACAAGGGCGTCGTCATCCCGCCCGGGGTGCAGATCGGCGTCGACCAGGAGGCCGACCTGGCCCGCGGGTTCGTCGTCGACGAGGGCCTGACCGTGCTGGCCAAGCAGCAGCCGGTGCC
>CAZDAO010000658.1:0-2468 GCA_964503015.1 uncultured Nocardioides sp.
CCGCCGCGGACCACCGCGACGCGTGAGCAGGTCTTCGCCGTCGTCGACGCCGCCGTCGCGCAGCGCCGCAAGCAGGTGCGGGCCGCGCTGCGCGGGCTCGCCGGCTCCGCCGAGGCGGCGACCGCCGCGCTGGAGCACGCCGGCGTGGACCCGACCGCCCGCGGCGAGGTGCTGACCGTCGACGACTTCGCCCGCATCGCGGAGGGCCTGGCGGGGCTCGGTGGTTGAGGTGCGAGCGCAGCGAGCCTCGATACCCGTCACGGTCCGGGCCGCCGCCAAGATCAACCTCCACCTCGGCGTCGGCCGCGTGCGCGAGGACGGCTTCCACCCGCTCGACACGGTCTACCAGGCGATCTCCCTGCACGACGACGTCACCCTCGAGGTGGCGGCCGAGGACTCGCTCACGGTCGTCGGCTCGTCCCACGTCGATGTGGCAGGGGTCCCCACGGACGCCTCGAACATCGCGATGCGCGCCCTCGCCGAGGTGCCCTGCGGGGAGCGGCACCACGTGCGGATCGCCAAGCAGGTCCCCGTCGCGGGCGGCATGGCCGGCGGCTCGGCCGACGGCGCCGCGGCCCTGCTCGCGCACGACCGGCTGCACGACCTCGGCCAGCCCGACGACGTACTGCTGGCGCAGGCGGCGCGGCTCGGCAGCGACGTCCCCTTCTCCCTCGTCGGCGGTACGGTGCGCGGGCGCGGCCGCGGCGAGCTCGTCGAGCCGATCGACGACGCGGGCAGCTGGTGGTGGGTCGTCGTACCCGCCGCCGTCGGGCTGTCGACCCCGGAGGTCTACCGGCACTTCGACCGGCTGCGCCCGGACGCCCCCGAGCAGCCCGCGGAGCCGGTCGACCTGCTCGCGGCGCTGGCCGGACGCGAGCCCGTACGCCTCGCCCGGGCGCTGCACAACGACCTCGAGGAGCCGGCCATCGACCTGCGCCCCGAGCTCGGCACGCTGATCGAGCGGGGCGAGGCGGCGGGGGCGCTGCGCGGCCTGGTGTCCGGGTCCGGGCCGACCTGCGTCTTCCTCTGCGACGGCCGCGACGGAGCGATGGAGGTCGTGGCCGGGCTCTCGGAGCAGTACGACGTCGTGCTGCCCGCCGTCGGCCCGGTGGCCGGCGCGCACGTCCTGCCCTGACCGGTGGACGGATGCGGCGCGGTGCGGCTCGGGTGGCATGAACCGCGCCGGACGGGGAAGCATGCCGCTATGTTGTGCGCGGCACCCACGCCGCGCGGATGACCTGGGGGAGGCATCGTGACCGTGTTCTTGGTGGTGGGCGGCATTGGTGTCGCCCTGCTGCTCGTCGCGCTGGTCCTCGGTGACGTCCTCGACGGAGCGCTGGAAGGGCTCAGCGCCGGCTTCTTCTCCACCGAGGCGCTGGCCGGCTTCCTCGGTGCCCTCGGCTTCGGTGGCGCCATCGCCCTCGAGGCGACCGGCTCCACCTCGGTCGCCGTCGTCATCGGACTGGCGCTCGGCGTGCTGCTGGGCTGGGCCGCGGCGAAGGCGTCCCGCTTCCTCCACGGCGACGGCGCGACCGACACGGTCCGCACGTCCGACATGGTCGAGAAGATCGGGTCGGTGGTCAGCGCGATCCCCGAGGGCGGCTTCGGTGTCGTCTCGATCAGCGTCGGCGGCCACATCACCCGCCTCAACGCCCGCTCGAGCGTCGCGGTGCCGCCCGGCACCCAGGTCAGCGTCACCCAGGTCATCTCGCCCACGGCCGTGCAGGTCGAGCCGCTGTTCCTCCCCTGACCACCCGAACCACCCCGAACCACCCCGAACCACCCCGACACCCGTCACCTCGCTAGGAGCCCGCATGTTCGGTCTGTCCCCGGTCGTCACGTCAGTGATCGGCCTCGTCGTCCTGGTGGTGCTGCTCGCGCTCCTGGTGACCACCCGCTACAAGGTGGCCGGCCCCAACGAGTCGTTCATCATCACCGGCCGCAAGGGCAAGGGCGAGGTACGCAACCCGGAGACGGGCGAGATCTCCACCGACCTGTCGGGCCAGAAGGTCGTCATGGGTGGCGGCGTCTTCGTGATCCCGTTCGTGCAGCGGCTGGCGACGCTCGACCTCTCCTCACGTCGCATCTCGGTGCAGATCCGCGGTGCGGTGTCCGGTCAGGGCATCAAGCTCAACCTCGACGGGGTGGCGCTGGTGAAGGTCGGCGGCAACGAGGACTCGATCCGGGCCGCGGGCCAGCGCTTCCTCAGCCAGCAGGGCGAGATCGAGACCTTCACCCAGGAGGTGCTCGCCGGTGCGCTGCGGTCCATCGTCGGCTCGATGTCGGTCGAGCAGATCATCCGAGACCGCGCCGCCTTCGCCCAGCGGGTCGCGGAGGAGTCCGAGTCGTCGCTGACGGGCCAGGGGCTCGTGCTCGACACCTTCCAGATCCAGGACATCACCGACGACGGTTCCTACCTCGCCGACCTCGGCAGGCCCGAGGCCGCCAAGCTCAACCAGCTCGCCTCG
>CAZDAO010000659.1:0-2466 GCA_964503015.1 uncultured Nocardioides sp.
TCACCGGGATCGAGACGGCCTCGATGATGCCGTCGATCATGTCGGGGTCGCTCATCCGCGACACGCCGCCCTGGGCGCGGATATCGGCCGGGACGCGCTCGAGCGCCATCACCGCGACGGCGCCGGCGTCCTCGGCGATCTTCGCCTGGTCGGCGGTGACGACGTCCATGATGACGCCGCCCTTGAGCATCTCGGCCATGCCGCGCTTGACGCGGCTGGTTCCGTGCTCGATCGGGATCTGCTCAGCCATGCCTCGATCGTAGTGCGGCCTCATCCCAAAGGATGCATCGGGACGACGAATGGTTGAGCGCTTGATCAGGCGCCCGTCGCGGCCCGCTCCAGCGCCTGGCGGCGGACCACCCAGATGCGCTGGGCGACGGTCAGCGAGCTGAGCGCGCCGAGCAGAGCGAGCCCCCACGCGAGCACCAGCGGCTCGTCCGTGAGCTGTGCTGCGATGGCGGAGATGCCGAGGAGCACGAGCCGGTCGGCGCGTTCCATGATGCCCACGCGCGCGGTGAAGCCGAGCGACTCGGCCTTGGCCCGTGCGTAGGACGTCGACACACCCGTCACCAGGCACCACAGGGCCGTCGCGGCGCCGAACATGGAGTCGCCCGGACCGGCGAAGTAGAGAATCACGGCACCGAAGACCACGGCGTCGGCGATCCGGTCGAGCGTGGAGTCGAGGAACGCCCCGAACATGCTGACCCGTCCGCTCATCCGCGCCATCGTCCCGTCGAGCAGGTCGAAGAGCGCGAAGAGCGTGACGCTCAGCGCCGCGACGACCAGGTCGCCGCGCGGGGCGAACCACAACGCCGCGGTGCAGGTGGCCAGGGTGCCCACCAGGGTGACGGCGTCCGGGCTCACGCCCAGGCGCAGCAGCAGCCGGGCGACCGGCGAGATGATCGTGGTGACGAGGCCGCGGATGTGTTCGAGCATGGTGGCGGCAGGCTATCGGTCCGCGCCGCCGACGTCAGACGGGGCGAGCGCGGAAGGCGAACGCCATGTAGGACAGGTCGCCGATGGCGCGGGCCACGACCCGAGACGTGCGCGGGAACCGAGCGTTGCCCATCGCGACGACGGGCGTGAACGACTCGACTGCGTAGCCCGAGGACGTGAAGAGGTCGTGCGCGCTGGACCTGGTGAAGAACCGGAGGTGGGTGCGGTCGAGCAGGCCCGAGTCGGTGTAGTCGAAGCGGCCGCGAAGGGCGAGGTCGACAAGGAAGGGCAGGTGCCGGACGTTGGGCAGCTCGCCGACGATGACGGCGCCCGGCGCCAGGCGCTCCTTGGTCACCCGCAACGCCTGCCACGGGTCGACCATGTGCTCGAGCACGTGGTTGAAGCTGACGCAGTCGAAGGAACCGGGCACCTCGGCCAGAGCGTCGGGGTAGAACCCGCGCGCCACGCCGGTCAGTCGTGTCGCGGCGGCCTGCGCGTCGAGGTCGTGCGGCTCGATGCCCCAGACCTCGCGTCCCTCGCGCTGGGCCCGTAGGCCCGCGCCGAACGTGCCGTCGTTGCACCCCACGTCGAGGATCCGCACGGCAGTGGCCGGGACGAGGCTGGCGACGTGGGTGCGCGACTCCGACCAGTAGGGCGAGTCCTTACCCTGGAACGCCTCGGTGACTGCCCGGTCCGGATCGGGACGGCTCGCTCGTTCGGTCATGTCCCGACCCTAGTGGGCCCGGCGCCGAGCAGAGCAGCGCCGCACGGACGTCGGCGACGGCGGCCGGCGAGCCGGTGACCGTCCAGTCCACGCCGGCAGCCCGTACGACGACGGACTCGCCGCCCGCACCCCGCACGATCGCCGCGCCCGGCAGCCGGTCCCAGTCGGCCACGGAGTGCTGGAAGAGGACGTCCCACTGGCCGAGCGCGACGGCCATGCAGTCCATCGTCCCGGAGCCGAGCATCCGCAGCGTGCCGACCTCGCCCAGGGCCCGGGCGAACGCCTCCCCCACCTCGCCGGCGTAGAACGGCGGGTGGAGGTAGGTGACCGCGCACCGCGCCTCGCGAGGCGTCTCGGGCAGGGGTGCGAGCGGCGTACCGTCACAGGTGCTGGGGAGGTCGGGCCCGCCCACCCAGGTGCGCAGCGACGCGGCGTGGTGCACCGCGCCGAGCAGCACGTCGTCCGCGTCGTGGAGCGCGATCGCGCTGCACCACCAGTCGCTGCCGCGAGCGAAGTTGTAGGTGCCGTCGACCGGGTCGATGACCCAGGTGCGGCCGGAGGTGCCCGGCCGCGAGGTGCCCTCCTCCCCCACGATCGCGGCGTCGGGCCGCTCCGCGGCCAGCTGCTGCACGATGAGCCGCTCGGCCGCGGTGTCGGCCTGGGTGACGATGTCGGACCCGCTGGTCTTGCGCTCGATGTCGAGTCCCTCGGCCCGGATCCGGGCGGCCAGCAGGGCCGCCTCGCGGACCAGGTCGGCCGCGAGCGCGGCGTCGGCGGCGAGGTCAGGCATCGGCCCACGCCCCGGC
>CAZDAO010000660.1:0-2461 GCA_964503015.1 uncultured Nocardioides sp.
CGTCGAGACCGACACGCGACGGGACGCGTTCCGGTTCCGGGCGCAAGTCCGCTGATGACGACTGCCGACCCTGCGGCAGCACGGGCTAGGTGGACGCTGGCCGTGGGGTGAATCGCTCGGGCTTGGTGACAAATTCCCGTCGGCAGGCGTCAGAGCAGAACCACCACTGCTCGCCGCGCCAGCTCGCGTGGGGTCCGTTCGGCTCGACCTGCATGCGGCAGACGGGATCGACGGCAAGCGCGGCGACGTGGCGGAACTGCCCGTCCTCCAACCAGAGCACGCGGTCGGCGATCTCTCGGAGTCGATCGTCGTGGCTCACGATGACGATCGAGCGGCTGTCCTCGTCAGCGAGCTGGCGCAGCAGCCGGGCGAGGTCTCGGCCGCGAGAGGCGTCGAGGTTGGCGGTGGGTTCGTCCGCGAGCAGAACGGGTGGGTCATTGGCGAGCGCGCGTGCGACTGCGACGCGCTGTTGTTCGCCGCCGGACATCTGGGAGGGCCGCGCCGCTGCCCGGTGGGCAAGGCCGACGCGCTCGAGCAGCTGGGTGGCGCGGTGGCGGGCGGCGCATCCGGTGGTGCCGGCGAGATTGGCGGCAACTGCGATGTTCTCGGTGGCCGTGAGTGCGTCCAAGAGGGCGTAGTCCTGGAAGATGAACCCGAAGGTGCGCGACCGCAGCACAGGGAGCTCCTTCTCACGCGCCGCGGCGATGTCCACGTCGACGCCGTCACGGCTGGTGGCGGTGATGGAGCCTGCGCTCGGACGCAGCAGTGCGCCGAGCATCAGCAGCAAGGTGGTCTTGCCCGATCCGGACGGCCCCATCACGAGGAGCACTTCCCCGGCGGCGAGGTCGAGGTCGACTGCTCGCACGGCATCCACGGCGGTCTCGCCCGCCCCGTACGTCTTCGTGAGCCCTCGAACGGTCAGCACCCCGGACCTGGTCGATTCACCGTGGGGCCTGTTGTTGCCCGGTGACCGGAGCACTGGGTCGGGGACCGAGGCATTGCCGGAGGTGGTGGGGGCGTTGGTATTCATCGTGTCTCCCGGAAGGCGGTTGCCGCGTCGAGCGCGGCAATGCGGCGCAGCGGCCACAGGGCGGCGATGAGGCCGACCAGGAGCGCTGTGGTGGTGGTCTGTGCGACGGCGGCGGTGGTGATGGAGATCTGGACCGCTGGAGCGGCGAGTGGCAGCAACCACGCCAGCCCCAGCGCGGCTGTGGTGGCGACGGTGGAGGCGAGTACGACGGTGAGCAGCACCTGCATCGCCACCGCTGCCGCGAGCCGAGGTGTGCGGGCGCCGAGAGCCTTGAGGACGGCGAAGTCCCGCAGCCTGTTCAAGGTGGCCGTCATCAGTCCCAGGGCGATGACGGCGAGCGCGATGACGAGCCCGATGGAGGACATCAGCCGGAGCAGGTCAGCGCTCATATCGGTGACGATGCGGGCTTCGGAGTCGGCGAACTGCTCGCGGGTCTGGGCCGTGACGCCACCGACTTCGGCCTCGATCCGGTCCGTGACCGCTTCTGGGTCGGCGCCTGGGTCCAGCCCGGTGAGGACGTACGAAACGCGGTCGTCGTGGATCCGGCCGAACTCGCTGAGCTCGACGAAGACGGTGGTGTTGGTGATGCTGCTGCCGCCGGTGGAGAAGCCGACAGCGCGCAGGGACGTGCCCATGACCGTGAACTGGTCGCCGACCTGGACTCCGAGCTGTTTGGCTGCCTGCTCGTCCAGGACGGCCTCGCCGGCGGCCGGTGTGCGGCCGGCCACGAGGCGTGTGGGGCCGCCCCGGCGGGTGCGGGTGTCGTAGCCGATGAGGTAGGACAGCTGCCGGCCCTGTGGTCCGGCTACCGAGCCGGAGGCGAACGCGATCGGTGCGGCCCAGGCAACTCCCGGTATGTCGGCGACGCGCTCGGGGGTGTCCGCGGGGAGCGTCGAGGCGGACATGTGCATGGTGCGGACCCCGGCCTGGGAGACGAACACGTCGGCCGGGGAGGTGCGGATGTAGTAGGTGACGCGGTCGACGGCCCCGGCGAAGATGCCGCCGAGGACGAGGACCAGTAGCAGGGAGGCGGCCACGCCGAGGACGGTCAGCGTGGCGCGGCGGCGGTCGGCGAACAGGAAGCGGCGCCCCACGGGCACGGCTCCTGTCGCGAGGGCGCGTCGTGGGTGATCGGATCGCGGCGGAGTTGGTTGCGTGGTGGTGGTCATCGTCCGCTCCGGAATGCGGAAGCTGCGTCGAGCCGGTTGAGTCGGCGTGCCGGTAGCCATGCGGCGAGTAGTGCCATCGTGACCGCTGCGGCGGCGGTCTGGGCGATGGTGCCGGAGGTGAGCAGCACCGGGAATGCGGGTCGCCACCAGGCGAGGACTTCCCGGGTGATGATCAGCAGGACGATCGCGGCCAGTGTGCCGAGCACCGTCAGTGCCACGGTCTCGGTCACCGCGATTCGGCGAAGCCGGCCGGGCGTGGCGC
>CAZDAO010000661.1:0-2455 GCA_964503015.1 uncultured Nocardioides sp.
GCACCCGCTCGGCCTGCCCATCCCGCACACCGCGCTGGTGCCCAAGCGCAAGGACGAGCTCGGCAAGGGGTTGGAGGAGTTCGTCGGCGAGAACTTCCTCCAGGAGGACATCATCCGCGACCGGGTGGCCGCGGCGACGATCTCGGCGCGGGTGGGCGACTGGCTGTCCGATCCCGCCAACGCCCGCCGGGTGGTCGACGAGGCGTCCGACGTGGCCGCGATCGCGCTGGGCAAGGTGCGTGACGACCACGTCGCGGACCTCGTCACCGAGGCACTCGTCCCGCGCTTCCGCGAGGAGCCGATCTCCCCGCTGCTCGGATCGACCCTCATGGAGGTGCTGCGCGACGACCTGCACCACGGCGTCGTGGACCTGGCGGTCGAGGAGATGCACCGGTGGCTGGTCGACAACCCCGAGACGTTCTCGCGCGTGCTGGAGGAGCGGGCCCCCTGGTGGGCGCCGCCACGGCTCAACGACGCGGTCACCTCACGCCTCCACGTCCAGGCGGTGGCCTGGCTGGAGGACATCCGCGACGACCCGCACCACCGGGCGCGCGAGGCGCTGGACTCGATGCTGGGCCAGCTGGCCCACGACCTGCTCAACGACGCGGAGACCCAGGAACGGGCGGAGGCGTTCAAGAACCGGCTCCTGGAGCACCCCCAGGTGGTGACCACCGCCATCTCGTTGTGGAAGGCGATGCGCACGGCGCTGCTGGGGTCGATCCGGGACCGGGAGGGTGCGGTGCGCCAGCGGCTGCTCGACGAGCTGAACCACTTCGCCGGGCGACTGCGCGACGACGCGAAGCTGCGCGAGCGCCTCGACCGGATGGCTGCCGACCTGACCGTGTTCATGGTCGAGCGCTACGGCGCCGAGGTCACCACGGTCATCACCCACACCATCGAGCGCTGGGACGGCAAGGAGGCGGCCCGCCGCATCGAGCTCCACGTGGGCCGCGACCTGCAGTTCATCCGCATCAACGGCACCATCGTCGGCGGGCTCGTCGGCGTGCTGATCCACGCGGTCAGCTTGCTGGTGCCCTGACCGGGCGGTGGCGCCGTCAGCGCCGGCAGGGCTTCATCACGGGCATGATCCGCGACCGGCTCTGGTGGGAGTGCCGCCACGCGTCGTCGAAGTGGGCGAGGTACTGGTCGTGCACCCAGCGGTTGTCGAGGATGCGCACCATCACCTCGTCGTTGTAGAGCAGGCCGCCGCAGGTGGTGTTCGAGGTGCCGGTGACGGTGAGGAAGGTCGGCCGGCCCCGGAACCGCGCGTGGACCGCGAGCATCTTGTCGTGGGTCAGCGTCGTGCGGACCGCGGAGCGCCGCAGCCGCCCCTGCGGGAGCCGGGCCTCCATCCAGTTCTCGACGGTGTCCCGGCTGGTGATGACCCGCACCCGGCAGCCCCGGGCGGACAGGCGTACGAGCTCGGCGCGCACGTCGGCGCGCTGGATCACCGCGAACATGGCCGCCACGTCGCGGGCGCCGGGCCGGCAGGAGATGTCGCGCAGGGTCGAGAGCAGCAGGTCCTTGCGGGTCGGGTAGACCGTGGCGCTGACGGAGCCGGACCTGAAGGCCTTGCGCCGGTCGTCCCAGGTGCGCCCTCCGACGGTCAGGCTCTGGTCGAACAGCCGCGCGAAGTACTCCGTGCCGAACCGGTGGAGCGCCGGGTCGTCGATCTTGAGCAGGGAGTTGTACTGGCGGTACTGCCGGACCTCGAGGTTGGCCGAGCTGGTGATGAACGACTGCACGCCGCCGATGTCGGTGACGTAGAACTTCAGGTGCTGCACGTTCTGGCTGTCCGGGAACGGGCCGGGCGCGCGCCACGGCAGGCACGCGCCGCGGCAGATGGTGACGTTGTCCCGGGCCGGGTCCTGGGACTCCAGCTTCTCGATCAGCCGTCGTCCGCGGGAGTTGAGCCGCAGGTCGTCGTCACCGACCAGGTAGACCTCGGCGCCGCGGCGCTGGGCCGCGAGCAGGGCCCTGGTGGGCGGCTCGATGTCCCAGCGGAACATCGCGACGCGGATGGTGTCGCCGGGCCCGGCCGCGTCGAAGAGGGCGCTCGGCCGTGCCAGCACCGTCGGGTCGCCCGGTCGCGTCGGCGGGGAGGAGAAGCACACCTCGATGCCGCCGGACGCCTCGCATCCCGACTTCCCCGCGCGAGCCGCCGGAGGGGCGTCGTACGCCGCCGCGGGCAGGCCGAACGCCACGACGGCGAGCAGCACGAGCAGCAGGAACGGACGGCGCATGGATCTCCCCTGGGTACGGCCGGTGGTGGCGCCCACCTTGGCACGGGCGGCCACGAGGCGTCCCACCGGCCGCGCGGACGGTGTTGACTGGACCCATGACCGACCACCCCGAGCCGATGGACGTGCCGATCCGCGACGAGTCGATCCGGCTCGGACAGTTCCTCAAGCTGGCCAACCTGGTCGAGAGCGGCGCGGAGGCCAAGCCGGTCATC
>CAZDAO010000662.1:0-2453 GCA_964503015.1 uncultured Nocardioides sp.
TACTGGTGGAGCAGCGCGGTGCGCGGCACCCGGACGCCGTCGAACCATATCCGTCCGTTGTCGACCCCGTTGAGCCCCATCTTGGGACCGCAGTCCTCGATGCGGACGCCGTCGAGCACCTTGCCGCCCTCGCGGATCGGGACGACGAAGGCGTGCACGCCGTGCCGCTCCCCCGCCACGTCGAGCTGGGCGAAGACGACGGCGAGCTCGGCGTGCGCCGCGGCGTTGCCGATGTAGTCCTTGCGGCTCGCGTCGTCGGGCGTGGTGATGACGAACTCCTGCGCCTCGACGTCGTACGTCGCGACGGTGCCGAGGGCCTGCACGTTGGAGCCGTGCCCGGTCTCGGTCATCGCGAAGCAGCCCATCGTGCGTCCGCTGACCAGGTCGGCGAGGTGGGCGTCGTGGTGGGTCTTCGTGCCGAGCTGCAGGATCGCGCCACCGAAGAGGCCGAACTGCACGCCGACCTTGACCAGCACCGAGAGGTCGCCGAGGGCGAGGGTCTCGAACGCCGCGATGGACGCGCCGATGTCGCCGCCACCGCCGTACTCGGTCGGGAAGCCCATGCCGGTCTGGCCGGTCTCGGCCATCATCACGACGACGTCCCTGACCCGCTCGCGGAACTCGGCGCGGCTCATCTCCTCCTCGTCGCGGAGGACCTGCGCGTGCTCGGCGAGGTTGGCGCGGACGAGGTCGCGGACCTCGCGGTAGCGGCCGTCGAGCAGCACACGCAGCGCGTCCACGTCGACGGCCGGCTGGCGGTAGCCCGAGTCGTCGGCGTGGACCGCGTCGTCGTCGACCGTCTCGACCACGGGGGTCTCGGGCACGGGCGTGGGCATCTCGTCGGCGATCGGGGGGACCTGCTCGGTGGCCATGTCACGAGACTAGCGGCGTGCGAGGCACGAGCACGGTGCGTGGCGAGGGAGGTTGAGCACGCCCGCGAGTGAGCTCGCGAACTCGCGACGGCACGTCGAAACCCATCATTTAGTAGGTTCACCGCGATGAACGTGTCAGATGCCACGCCCGTGGGGGTGATGCCCTACAACTTCGCCGTGGTGGGCGTGCAGAAGGGCGGTACGTCGACGCTGGCGGTGACCCTCAACCAGCACCGGCTGGTCTGCCAGCCGCCCGACAAGGAGCGCCACTACTTCGACGACGAGACCGTCGACTGGACGGCGCCCGATTACGCCCGCGACTACACCGCCCCCCGGCGGGCAGCCGTGCACCGGCTGGTCGGCGATGCGTCACCGACGTACCTCTACTGGCCGCACGCCCTGGAGCGGATGCGCGCCTACGACCCGGACCTGCCGCTGATCGCGGTGTTCCGCGACCCGCTGGAGCGGCTGTTCTCCCACTGGGTGATGCTGCGCTCGCGCAACCTGGCGTGGCCCGACTGGCCCGACTTCCTCACCGAGTGGCCGCACACGTCACTTCCCGACGAGGTGCCCGACCCCGCCGAGGTGCGCACGATGCGCTGGCGGCACATGACCGGCCTGGCGCGCGGGTTCTACGGCGAGCAGCTGCAGCGCGGGTTCGAGCTCTTCCCCCGGCAGCAGTGGCTCCTGCTGGAGCTGCGCGCGATGCTGGCCGACTTCGCGCCGACGATCGACCGCACCACCGACTTCCTCGGGCTGCCGCGCTTCGAGCAGGTGCCGCCCCTGCGCAACTGGCACGCCGGCGCGGACGCCGTACCGGGGACGGCGCCGACCGCCGACGACGTCTCCCGCCTGGCCGAGCTCTACGCCAAGGACCTCGCGGTCTTCGAGGAGCTCTCCGGCATCGACACCTCCGCCTGGCCGACCCGCCTGGTCCTCGACGGCGGCATGGACCCCGGGGAGCTGGCGGCGCGCTTCGCGCGCAAGGTGCGCTGAAGCCCGGTCAGGGCCGGGCGAAGAAGTTCGGGGCCCGCCAGTAGTACATCGACTCCTGGCTGACGTCCCGACCCGTGCGGGGGGCGTGGACGATCTGGCCGTCGCCGACGTAGAGCGCGACGTGGTAGATCGAACTGGGGCTGCTCGAGGAGCTCCAGAAGACGAGGTCGCCGGGCGCGAGCTGGCTGGCGGTGATCCGGGTCGACTGGGAGTACTGCGCGACCGAGTAGTGGGGCAGCGACTTCCCACCGCGGGCCCAGGCGGCCGCAGTGAGGCCCGAGCAGTCCCAGGCGTCCGGGCCGGAGGCGCCGTAGCGGTAGGGCTTGCCGAGCTGGGACTGCGCGAACGCGATCGCGGCCGCCGCCTCGCCGGGAGGTGCCGGCGGCGGGGTCGGGGTGGGGGTCGGCGTCGGGGTGGGCGTGGGGGTGGGTGTCGGGCTCGGCGTGGGTGTCGGCGTCGGGCTCGGCGTCGCGCTCGGAGTCGGGCTCGGAGTGGGGCTCGGCGTGGGGCTCGGCGTCGGGCTCGGAGTCGGGCTCGAGGTCGGGGTCGGCGTCGGTGTCGGCTTGCTGGTCGGGGTGGGCTTGC
>CAZDAO010000663.1:0-2449 GCA_964503015.1 uncultured Nocardioides sp.
GAGCTGGGCGTAGGCCGGGCTGGTCTGCAGGAGCTCGGCGTGGGTGCCGCGCCCCACGATGCGGCCCTCGTCGAGGTGCACCACCTCGTCGGCGAGGGAGATCGTGGCCTTGCGGTAGGCCACGACGACCAGCGAGGCGGCCGATCCGTCCTCGTCGCGTCCGTCGCGCAGCGAGGAGAGGATGCGCGCCTCGACCTCGGGGTCGACCGCGGACGTGGCGTCGTCGAGGATCAGCAACCGCGGGCGGCGCACCAGCGCTCGGGCGAGCGAGAGCCGCTGGCGCTGGCCGCCCGACAGCGAGGTGCCGCGCTCCCCCAGCCGGGTGTCGAGGCCCTCGGGCAGCGCCGCGACGAAGCCGTCGGCCTGGGCGGTGCGCAACGCGGCCCACACGTCGGCGTCGGGCACGTCGGCACCGAGCGTGACGTTGCCACGGACGGTGTCGTCGAACATGAACGCGGTCTGCGGGACGAGCGCGACGTCGTGGGGCAGCTCGCCCTTGCGGAGGGTGGTCAGGTCGTGGCCGTCGAGCCGGATCCGGCCGGAGTCGGGGTCGACCAGACGGGTCATCAGGCTGGTCAGCGTGCTCTTGCCGGAGGCGGTCGCGCCGACGAGCGCGACGGTGCGACCCGGCCGGACGTCGAAGTCGACGCCGCGCAGGAGCGGCGCGCCGGGGTCGTAGGCGTAGTGGAGGTCCTCGACCTCGAGCAGCGCGCCACTGGTCGCCGGCGGGAGCGCGTCGTCGCCGTAGGCCATGCTTCCGGTCGCGTCGAGCACCGCCTTGGCGCGGCGGTAGCCCACGACCGAGCGCGGGAACTCCCCCAGCAGCCACCCGATGGCGCGGATGGGGAACGACACGATGGTCAACAGGTAGGCGACGGTCACCACGTCGCCGGCCTCGGTCGCGCCGCTCGACACCCGCGAGACACCCACCGCGAGGACCACCAGCACGCCGAGATTGGGCAGGCTGGCGAGGGTCGGGTCGAAGATCGCGCGGAACCGGCCGGCACGGATGTTGACGTCGCGCAGCTCGTGGGCCTTGGCCCGGAAGCGGTCGGTCTCCTCGACCTCGCGGCCGAGGGTCTTGACGACCATCGCACCGTCGAAGGACTCGTGGGCGATCTCGCTGACCTCCGCGCGCAGCCCCTGGGCCCGCGTCATCAGTGGCGAGGAGTAGTGCTGGTAGAGCAGGTTGGCCACGACGACGGCCGGGAAGACCAGCAGGCCGACCACCGCCATCACCACGTCGGCGATGAACATCTGCACCACCGCGATCACCATCATCACGATCGTGCCGAGCGCCATCGGCAGCGGCATGATCGGCGACCACGCGGCCTCGACGTCGGAGTAGGCGTTGGAGAGCAGCTGACCCGTCGGGTGGCGCTGGTGCCACTCCATCGGCAGGGAGAGGTACTGCCTGGTCACACCGCGGCGGGTGTGCGACTGCATCCGGTAGTACATGATGCCGCCGCCCAGGCGCCGCGCGACGATGCCGACGGCGCGCAGGATCGCCACGCCCATGAAGAGGGCGACGACCCAGACGAGCATGTCGGTGCCGATCTCGCCGGTGTCGAACGCCGGGATCAGGACGTGCTGGGTGGACCAGCCGAGCACCCACGCGTCGGCGACGGTCAGCACGCCGAACAGGACGGCGCCCAACGTGGCGACCGTGAACACGGTCGGCTCGCGCTTGATGCCGACCCACAGGACCCGGAAGCCGTCGAGAGTGGTGGTGCCCCGCAGCTCCGCGTCCTCGCCCACCGGTGTCGCCCGCCCCCTCGCCTCGTCAGTCTCGCCCGTCACCTCGTCGGTTGCCGTGCGCAACCACCCGGTCGGGTCAGGCTATTCCCCGGCACCGACAGCGGACGAATCGGATGGTGCCCTGTCGTCGCGACGCTGGGCATGGTGCGCTGGCGCGTGCCACGTCGGCGTCTCGATCAGGACGCCCGGATGCGCGACAGGAACGCGCGGGTGCGCTCCTGCTGCGGGTCGCCCAGCACCTGCTCGGGGCGGCCCTGCTCGTGGATCCTCCCGTCGTGGAGGAAGCAGACCTGGTCGGCGACCTCGCGGGCGAATCCCATCTCGTGGGTGTTCAGCACCATCGTCACCCCCTCCGCCTTGAGCTCGGTGAGCAGGTCGAGCACCTCGCCGACGAGCTCCGGGTCGAGCGCCGAGGTGACCTCGTCGAGCAGCATGAGCCGCGGGTTGGCCACCAGCGCCCGGGCGATCGCGACCCGCTGCTGCTGGCCCCCGGAGAGGTCGTCGGGGCGCGCCGTGGCCTTGGCGGCCAGCCCGACCCGCTCGAGCATCGCCAGGCCGCGGGTGCGGGCCTCCTCGGCCCGGACGCCGTGGACCAGGCGCAGCGCGAGGGTGACGTTGCCGATCACGTCGAGGTGCGGGAAGAGGTTGTAGGCCTGGAAGACCATGCCCATCCGCGATCGCACCTCGTCGC
>CAZDAO010000664.1:0-2444 GCA_964503015.1 uncultured Nocardioides sp.
GCCGAGGTATTCGACGACGACTCCCTCGATCCGCAGGTCGTCGCCCCAGACCTTCTCGACGAGCTCGGCGTCGTGGCGGCCCTCCACGAAGATGCGGCTGGCTCGCGCGACGCGGGCGCGGGCCTGGGGCACGGCGACGGAGCCGGACGCCGTACGGGTGGGGGCCGCGGGTGCGCCGCCGCGCACCGGACGGGTCAGGATCACCGGCTTGCCCTCGAGCAGGAAGCCCGGGCCGAGCGGGAACGTACGCCGTTTGCCACGGCGGTCCTCCAGTGTCAGCGTGTCGATGTCGCGGTCGACCGCGACCACCTCGCCGCACCAGTCGGTGGTGACCTCCTCCACGACCATCCCGAGCTCCGTGGGCACCTCGACGGCTCGTCCGTTCCTCGGCGCGCGCCAGTCACCCGAGAGGACGTCGGTTCCGTAGCGATCGTTGGGCACCGGCACACGGTAGGCGGCGGAGCGCCGGTTGGCCGGGGGGCACGCCGGGGACGTCGGCTTCCGCCCCGGTGGTCCAGATCAGCCCTCGGCGACGCCGTCGCCCTGCGCGCCCTCGCCGCTGTTGGCGGCGGGCTCGTCGGAGTCCCCGGACCCGTCGTCGTCCGTCTCGCGCTGCGACTCGACCGGCGGGTTGCCCAGGTCCTCCTGGGTCGCGTCCATCTCGAGCTCGTCCTGGTCCTTCGTCGCCTCGTCGTCGGGGTCGAGCGGCTCGGCGAGCGGGTTGTCCTCACCGGGCTGGAGGTCCTCCGGCAGCTGGTCGTCGGAGATGCCGCCGAGCGTCGCGCCGTCGGGCGAGGCGGTGCCTCCGGAGTGGTCCGAGTCGGCCGGGCTGGTGCCGCTGGCGGCCTCGGGGGTCTCGCCGGGGTCGGTCTGGGATCCGTTGTTCTCGGTCATCATCCAGTCCTATCGGCGCCCCGGTGCCCCGTCCAGCCCGTGGGGGTGGACTGGCTCGCCCCGGCCGTGCCGTGCTCAGCAGATGCCGGCGTGGAGGTGCGAGCGCAGGGCCGCCCCGAGCTCCTGCGGCGAGGACACGGTGCGCAGGAAGTCGAGCCGCTGGGTGTGTGCTCCGGCCGCGTCGAGCCACGAGACGTCGACGCCGGAGCGGTCGACGCGCAGCAGGCTGGCCGCGAGCAGTGACTGGAGCGGAAGGCCGAACGTCGCGGCCATCGCCGAGCGCAGCTCGAGCTCGTGGGCGTCGTTGGCGTGCTCCGCCGTGCGCTGGAGGTAGCCCTGGTTGAGCACGTGCCGCGGGTCGCGGAAGCAGGTGACGTCCACCGGGACCTCGAGGGCATCGCGGTGGAGCGTGACGCCGGTGAGCTCCACGGCCACGAGCGACCGGGGGTCGCCGCAGCACCGGCACCCGGCGTCGCGCACGGCGAGGCGCCCCTCCAGGGCCAGGACGAGCCGTCGTTCGCGGGACGACGGGGCGCCCAGTCCGCTCGTCACCTCGACCACGCCGCCGGCGCCAGCCCGTGCGGCGGCGAGGAGCGCGGAGGAGTCGGTGGCGCTGAAGACCGGGGTGCCGTGCACGTCGCAGGTGACGTCGTACGACTCGTCGTCCAGCGCGGCGTCGGCGTCGGCCACGCGCAGCGTGATCGTCGCGGGGCAGGACAGCACGCTTCGCGCGATCAGGGCTGCATGCGAGGGGTCCAACGCGACCTCCGGTGAGTCAGGTAAGGCAAGGCTAACCTCACTGACCGCTCAGAGCAACGGGAGCCTCTTCTGGCTGCGCGGAAGGTGCTCGTAGCCCAGCCGTACGGCGCTCACCAGGCGCTCGCGGTCCCAGGGCCAGTCGCCCTGCGCCAGCGCCTCGGACGCAGGCACACCACGGGAGGCGAGGTCGCGGATCGTCTCGGCGATGACACCGAGCTCGACCCGCTGGTCCTGCACGAACTCCTTGTCGACCACCTGTCCGTGGCCGGGGACGACCACCGTCGAGTCGGTCATCAGGCCGATGACGAGGTCGAGGGTGGCCGGCCACTCCAGCGGCCAGGAGTCGTCGCCGATGAACGGCGGGTCGGACTCCTCGACGAGGTCGCCGCCCAGCACGACGTCGGCGTCCGGCACCCGGACGACCAGGTCGCCGGCCGTGTGTCCCCGGCCGGGGTGGATCAGCTCGACGGCACGGTCGCCGAGGTCGAGCTGCACGACCGAGGAGAAGGTGTGCGTGGGCAGGTGGAGCGTCGTGGCCAGGACCTCGTCGCGGCGCGGGTCGTCGGGCGCCTGCTCGTACTGCTCGAAGGTGCGGGCTGCCGACTCCTCCATGTGGTCGTGCGCCCACTCGGTGGCGTGGATCGGCAGCTCGCCGAACTGCTCGACCATCGTGGCGTTGCCGAAGTGGTGGTCCCAGTGCTCGTGGGTGTTGACCAGCCCGGTGAGGGGGCCGGCGCCGAGGCGACGTACGTCGTCGGCGACGGCGCGCGCCGCGGCGGCGGAGCCGTGCG
>CAZDAO010000665.1:0-2435 GCA_964503015.1 uncultured Nocardioides sp.
CACTGCAGATCGCGGTCGATGGTGGTGCGCAGCGGGGTGCCGTCCTGCGGTTCCTTCAGGGTGCTCTCGCGCAGAGGGATCCGCACGCTCTTGCTGGACGACGACTGCCAGGTGGCCTCGCCGTCGGTGCCGGCGAGCTGCTTGTCGAAGGTCCGCTCGAACCCGCCGAGCGGCTCGTCGGTGCCCATGTAGCCGACGAGGTTGGCGGCGACGTCGCCGGCCGGGTAGTCCCGGATCGGGTCGTCATCGGTGCCGATCCCGGTGTAGCCGAGCTCCTCGAGCTCGGCGACGGTGTCGGTGGCGAGCGTGCTGGGGACGCGGCGCGCGATGTACTCGTAGCGGCTGCCGTCGCGGCGTCCGCGCAGCGCGGTCAGCGTCGTGAAGTAGTCGACCGAGAGCCGGTCGGAGAGCAGCCGGGCGAGCTCCGGCGCGTCGTCGGCGGTGAGCGAGGGGTCGGCGAAGACGACCTTGCCCTTGATCGAGTCGGCCAGCGGCACGCCGTTGCGGTCGAGGATGTCACCGCGCTCGGCCAGCAGCGGCACCTTCACCGCGCCCTCCGACGCGGCCATGGCGGCGTACGAGCGCGGGTCGACGCCCTGGAGCTGGACGAGCCGCGCGCCGAAGAAGGACAGCACCATGGCGATGAGCACGAAGCCGACGCGCAGGCGCAGCATGGGTGCGCCGCGCGAGACGCCTCGCCTGGTGCGGGTGCTGGGCACTGCTCTCCCTCTTTCCCGGGGCCACCGTGCGGGGGCCACACGACATTTCTACAGCCGGAGCGCGGCGGATCCGCGCCTCCGCGCCGTCAGCGGTTGCGGTTCTTCCTCTGCTTGTCCGTGCGCCCTGCGCGTCGCGCGTCGGTCGTGGTCGACGGCACCTCGTTGGTCGTGGTCGACGGCACCTGGACGACGGTCGGGTCGGGCTCGAGCACCTTGGGCTTGATCGGCGGCGGCGGCAGCAGCCGGATCGCGTTCTCCCGCGTGGCCGGGGTGCGCACGCCGCTGGTCTTCCCGGTCCTCAGGTCCAGGAACACCGGTGCACTCGGGATCACCATGCCCATCTGCTGCGCCTCGAGGGCCACCCTCTGCGGGTTGCGGAGCTCGTCGAGCTCCATGCGCAGGGTCTGCTCCCGCGCCGCGAGGGTGTCGGCCTGCTGCTCGAGGCTCGAGACGGCGAACGACGCCTGCTGCATCGAGGTGTTGAAGAGGAGCAGCCCGACGACGCCGCCGACCAGCACCAGGCTCACCAGCGTGACGAACGGCACCCGGGGCGCACGGGTGCGCATCCGCGGCACGACGGTGAGCCGTGCCTTGTCGACGGCGTCCTGCGCGATCCGGGTGACGCGGGTACGTGCCTGCACGGCGGGGGTGCTCATCTGACGACTCCCGGGGGAAGAGGGGAAGTGGGCGCTGCTGGGGGTCGGACGCGCTCGACGGCGCGCAGCCGCACGGAGGCGGCACGGGGGTTGTCCGCGATCTCGCGCTCGTCGGCCCGCTCGGCCCCGCGGGTGACCAGGCGCAGGGCCGGCTCGGCCCCCTCGGGGACGAACGGCAGGTCCGGCGGCACGTCGAGCCGGGTGGCGTCGGCGAAGGCTCGCTTCACCAGGCGGTCCTCCAGCGAGTGGTAGGACTCCACGACCACGCGCCCGCCGACGCCGATGACGGCGATGGCCTCGGGGATGGCGCGTCGGAGCACGGCCAGCTCGTCGTTGACCGCCATCCGGAGCGCCTGGAAGGTGCGCTTGGCGGGATGGCCGCCGGTGCGCCGGGCCGGGGCCGGGATGGTCGCATAGAGCAGCTCCACGAGGTCGGCGCTGGTCGTGAACGGACGGCTCTCCCGTCGGCGCACGACCTCGCGGGCGATCCTGCTGGCGAACTTCTCCTCGCCGTACTCCCGCAGGATGCGGGTCAGCTCCTGGGCACTGGCCGTGTTGAGCAGGTCGGCCGCGGTGTGCCCCGTGGTGGGGTCCATCCGCATGTCGAGTGGGGCGTCCTCGGCGTAGGCGAAGCCGCGCTCACGGACGTCGAGCTGCATCGAGGAGACGCCGAGGTCGAAGAAGACGGCGTCGACGTGGTCGAGCCCGAGGCTGCCCACCACCTCCGGCAGCTCGTCGTACACCGCGTGCACGGGGGTGAACCGCTCGCCGTACGGCGCGAGCCGCTCCGTCGACATCGCCAGCGCGGCCGGGTCCCGGTCGATGCCGATCACCCGGGTGTGCGGGAGCCGCTCGAGGACCGCCTCGCTGTGGCCGCCGAGGCCGAGCGTGCAGTCGACGTAGACCGATCCCTCGGCCTCGAGCGCAGGGCTCAGCAGGGCGACGACCCGGTCGAGGAGCACCGGGGCGTGACGGGGAGTCGTCATGCTCAGCCCTGGTGTCCCAGGTGGGCCAGCAGCAGCAGCGCGAGGGCCAGGCACGACGCCGTGGCGGCGGAGAA
>CAZDAO010000666.1:0-2434 GCA_964503015.1 uncultured Nocardioides sp.
TACGCCATCGCAACCTCCTCAAGAGAGGTGTTGCACTAGCCCCTTGAACTCAAGCGGTCCTGGACGACCGTTCGTCACTGGACTACCCCGGTGCAACCCCCCAAGAAGTGTTTGACAGTGGGCGGCCCGCGCGTCAGGATCTCCTGCGACGACTCCGGGAGGACGGATGGACGAGGACGCCGAGGCGGTGGCGCGGCTGCGCGCGACCGCGCACCCGCTGCGGCTGCGGATCCTCTCGCTGCTCACGGGCGAGGCGATGAGCGCCGCCGAGGTGGCGCGCGCCCTCGGCACCACGCACGCCAACGCGTCGTACCACCTGCGGGTGCTGCACGACGTCGGCAAGCTGGTGGTCGAGGGCGAGGAACGGATCCGCGGCGGCGTGGCCAAGCGCTACCGGTACGACCCCACGCGCGAGGTCGCCGACCGTGGCCCGGCCGTCGAGGACCGCATCGCCTTCGCCCGGGCCACTGCGGCCGAGATCGAGCGCCGACTGCTCGACGCCGCCCCCGGGCCGGGGACCTCGAGCGACCTGGAGACGTGGGTCAGCGCGCAGACCTGGCGGCAGGTCGTGGACCTGCTCCACGAGGCCTCCCGCCTGTTGCACGCGGAGGCCCTCCCCGCCGGTACGCCGGGCACGGTGCACGTCAGCGCCACCCACACCGCCTTCACGATGACCGGCGGCCTGACCGGCGAGGCCGCCCGCTGGAACCCGGACCCCGAGGAGCCCGCATGACGTGGCAGGACGCGCTGGCGCCGCTGCGCAACCGCAACTTCGCGTGGTACTTCGCCTCGCGCTTCGTGAACACGCTCGGCAACATGATGGCGAGCATCGCGCTCGCCTTCGCCGTCCTCGACATCACCGACTCCCCCACGGCCCTGGGCCAGGTGCTGGCGGCGCACACCATCCCGATGGTCGCGCTGCTGCTCTACGGCGGTGTCATCGCGGACCGGTTCCCCCGCACGCTCGTGCTGCAGTTCTCCAACTTCGCCTCGGCCCTCAGCCAGGGCGCGATCGCGTTGCTGGTGCTCGGCGGCCACGCGGAGATCTGGATGCTCGTGGTGCTCAGCGTCGCCCACGGTGCCGTCTCCGGCATCGGGTTCCCGGCGATGGCCAGCGTCCTGCCGCAGCTGGTGCCGCGTGAGCACCTCCAGCCCGCCAACGCCCTCGTCTCGCTGACCCGCAACGGCATGGCGGTGCTCGGCCCGACCGCCGGCGCCCTGCTCGTCGTGACCGTCGGCTCCGGCTGGGCGCTGGCCGTCGACGCGGCCACGTGGCTGGTCGCCGCCATCCTGCTGCTGCCCGTCGCGCTGCCGCCGCGGACGCCGAGCGCGGAGCCCGCCGACACGGTCCGCGAGCTGCGGGAGGGCTGGAGCTTCTTCTGGGCGACGCCGTGGCTGTGGGCGGTCGTCGTCGGCTTCGGCGTCCTCAACTTCATCCACGCCGGCGCGTGGTTCACCCTCGGCCCTGCCGTCGCCGACGACACGATCGGCCGCCAGGGGTGGGGCTACGTGCTGTCCGCCGAGGCGATCGGGCTGCTGGTCATGACCCTGGTGCTGCTGCGGGTGCGGCTGGAGCGGCCGCTGCTCCTCGGCATGCTGGGGATGGCGATGATGGCTCTGCCCATCCTCGTCCTCGGCGTCTCCCCCCACGTGGTCGGACTCGTGGTGGCCGCCTTCCTCGCCGGAGTCGGCACGGAGGTGTTCGGCATGGGCTGGAACCTCGCCATGCAGGAGAACATCGACGACTCCATGCTCTCGCGCGCCTACTCCTACGACGCGCTCGGCTCGTTCATCGCGCTCCCGCTCGGCCAGCTCGCCTTCGGACCGCTGGCCCTCGCCCTTCGGCTTCGAGGAGGTCCTGGTCGCCTCGGCGGTGGCGTACGTCGTGGTCGTGGGACTGGTGCTGTGCTCCCGCTCGGTCCGCACGCTCCAGCGCACCCCGGTCACCCCGACGGGGCCGGTGACGAGCGCCACGCCGTAGGGTCCCGCCATGGGAGTCATGGACCTGTTCCGCCTCGACGACAAGGTCGTCATCGTCACCGGTGCCTCCAGCGGGCTGGGGGTCGCCTTCGCCCACTGCTTCGCCGAGGCAGGCGCCGACCTCGTGCTCGGTGCACGCCGGGTCGAGAAGCTGGAGCGGGTCGCGGGATCGGTGCGCTCCACCGGCCGCCGCGTGCACACGGTCGAGACCGACGTGGCCGACCCCGCCCAGTGCCAGCGCCTGGTCGACGAGGCGATGGCCAAGTTCGGTCGCGTCGACGTGCTGGTCAACAACGCCGGGATCGGGACCGCCGTGCCGGCCACCCGCGAGACGCCCGAGCAGTTCCGCTCGGTCATCGACGTCAACCTCAACGGCTGCTACTGGATGGCCCAGGCGTGCGGGCGCGTCATGCAGCCCGGGTCGAGCATCGTCAACATCTCCTCGATCCTCGGC
>CAZDAO010000667.1:0-2432 GCA_964503015.1 uncultured Nocardioides sp.
CCTGGTACACCGCGTACACGCCCTACCAGCCGGAGATCTCCCAAGGCCGCCTCGAGGCGCTGCTCAACTTCCAGACCGTGGTCGCCGACCTCACGGGCCTGCCCACCGCCAACGCCTCGCTGCTCGACGAGGGCACCGCCGCCGCCGAGGCGATGACGCTCGTGCGACGGGCGCAGCGCAACGCCACCGGCCCGTTCGTGATCGACGCCGACGCCCTCCCGCAGACCATCGACGTGGTCCGCACCCGCGCCGAGGGGATGGGCATCGAGGTCGTCGTGGCCGACCTGGCCGCCGGCCTCCCCGACGGCGACCTCTGCGGCGTGCTGGTGCAGTATCCCGGTGCCTCCGGCGCCGTGGCCGACCCGCGACCCGTGATCGACGCGGCGCACGAGCGTGGCGCGCTCGCAGTGGTGTCCGCCGACCTGCTCGCCCTGGCCCTGATCGAGGCCCCGGGCACCTTCGGGGCCGACGTCGTCGTGGGCTCGTCCCAGCGCTTCGGCGTACCCCTCTTCTACGGCGGTCCCCACGCCGGGTTCATGTCGGTCGCGGCCGGCCTCGAGCGGCACCTGCCCGGGCGCCTGGTGGGCGTCTCGGTGGACGCCGAGGGCCGTCCGGCCTACCGGCTCGCGCTGCAGACCCGCGAGCAGCACATCCGCCGCGACAAGGCCACCTCCAACATCTGCACCGCGCAGGTGCTGCTGGCCGTGGTGGCCTCGATGTACGCCGTCTACCACGGCCCCGAAGGTCTGCGCCGGATCGCGCGGCGCACCCACGACCACGCCTCCGGCATCGCTGCTGCCCTGCGGGCCGGGGGAGTGGAGGTCGTCAACGACACCTGGTTCGACACGCTGACCGTGGCGGTGCCCGGCCGCGCCGGCGAGGTCGTCGCGGCTGCGCGCACCATGGGGCTGCACCTGCGCCTGATCGACGACGACCACGTCGGTCTCTCGACCAGCGAGCGGACCTCGGCGTCGACCGTCGCCGCGGTGCTGCGCTCCTTCGGGGTCGCCGCCGTGGACGAGGCCCCGGCGAGCGGCCTGCCCGAAGGGCTGCACCGCTCCACCGACTTCCTCACCCACGAGGTCTTCAACGCCCACCACAGCGAGACCCAGATGCTGCGCTACCTGCACAAGCTCTCGGGCCGCGACTACGCGCTCGACCGCGGCATGATCCCGCTCGGCTCGTGCACCATGAAGCTCAACGCGACGACCGAGATGGAGCCGGTCAGCCTGCCGGGCTTCGCCGACCTGCACCCGTTCGCCCCGGCCCAGGACGCCACCGGCTACCGCGAGCTCGTCGACGACCTCGAGTCCTGGCTGGCCGAGGTCACCGGCTACGACACGGTGTCCGTGCAGCCCAACGCCGGCTCCCAGGGCGAGCTCGCCGGGCTGCTGGCGATCCGCGGCTACCACCGGGCCAACGGCGACGTCGACCGCGACATCTGCCTGATCCCGTCGTCGGCCCACGGGACCAATGCGGCCTCCGCGGTGATGGCGGGCATGAAGGTCGTGGTGGTCAAGGCGTCCGACGACGGGTCGGTCGACCTCGACGACCTGCGCGCCAAGTGCGAGCAGCACGCCGACACCCTCGCGGCGATCATGGTGACCTATCCCTCGACCCACGGGGCCTACGAGGACACCATCACCGACCTCTGCAAGATCGTCCACGACCACGGCGGCCAGGTCTACGTCGACGGCGCCAACCTCAACGCGCTGCTCGGCTACGCCCGGCCCGGCGAGTTCGGCGGCGACGTGTCCCACCTCAACCTGCACAAGACCTTCTGCATCCCCCACGGCGGCGGTGGTCCGGGCGTGGGGCCGGTCGCGGTGCGTGCGCACCTGGCGCCGTACCTCCCCTCCCACGCGTGGCACCCCGACGCCGAGAAGCGCGCGGGCATCGGCCCGATCAGCGCGGCGCCCTACGGCTCGGCGGGGATCCTGCCGATCACCTGGGCCTACATCCGGATGATGGGCGCGCAGGGCCTGACCCGCGCGACCGCGGTCGCGGTGCTGTCCGCCAACTACATCGCACACCGGCTCGGGGAGCACTTCCCCGTGCTCTACCGCGGCCACGGCGACCTCGTGGCGCACGAGTGCATCCTCGACCTCCGCGGCCTGTCCAAGGCGAGCGGCGTCAGCGTCGACGACGTGGCCAAGCGACTGGTCGACTACGGCTTCCACGCTCCGACGATGTCGTTCCCCGTCGCCGGCACGCTCATGGTCGAGCCCACGGAGTCCGAGGACCTCGCCGAGATCGACCGGTTCTGCGACGCGATGATCGCCATCCGCGCCGAGATCGCGCGCGTCGAGGCGGGGGAGTGGAGCCCCGAGGACTCGCCGCTGCGCCACGCCCCCCACACCGCCCGCGCCCTGGTGGGCGACTGGGACCGCTCCTACTCCCGCGAGGTCGCGGTGTTCCCGCAGGGCATCGAC
>CAZDAO010000668.1:0-2425 GCA_964503015.1 uncultured Nocardioides sp.
CCGGGCTCGCGGCGTTGACCCGGCGGTCGGTGGTCTGCGCCGAGACCACCGTGACGACCAGGCACTCGAAGGGGTTGGTGAAGTCGAGCTCGGCCGCGGCGTCGGGGTAGGTCTCGGCGAGGATCCGGTCCATCTTGCGGGCCCGCCGCACGAGGGACGTGTCGGGCTTGGGGATCGGGATCTGCACGGCCACGCGGTCAGCCTACGGTCCGGCTCCGACACCGCCGGCAGGGCGGCGGGGCGACTCACGGGGGAGCACAGTGCCGCTTGTGAGCCACACCACGGCTAGGATCGTGCCCGATCCCGATGGCTTGGCACGGGACGCACCTATCTGGAGGAACGACGTGGACACCGACGTGCTTCGTCAGGCACCGCTGTTCAGCTCGCTGGACGACGAGGCGGCGACCGCCCTGGGCGGCTCGATGGCCGAGACCACGCTGCGCCGCGGCGACGTCCTCTTCCACGAGGGCGACTCCGGCGACAAGCTCTACATCGTCACCGAGGGCAAGGTGAAGCTCGGCCGCTCCGCCGCCGACGGCAGCGAGAACCTGCTGGCCATCATGGGCCCCGGCCAGATGTTCGGCGAGCTCTCCCTCTTCGACCCGGGCCCGCGCTCGGCCACCGTCACCGCGGTCACCGACGCCACCTTCGCGTCCCTGTCGCACGACGACCTCCTCCGCTGGCTCGAGGGCCGCCCGCAGGTCGCCCGCGGCCTGCTGTCCCAGCTCGCCTCGCGGCTGCGCAAGTCCAACGACGTCGTGGCCGACCTGGTCTTCTCCGACGTCCCGGGCCGCGTCGCCAAGGCGCTGCTCGACCTGGCCGACCGCTTCGGCCGCACCGCCGACGACGGCGTCCACGTCCACCACGACCTCACCCAGGAGGAGCTCGCCCAGCTGGTCGGCGCCTCCCGCGAGACGGTCAACAAGGCCCTCGCCGACTTCGCCTCGCGCGGCTGGCTGCGCCTGGAGCCCCGCTCCGTGGTGATCATGGACCTCGAGCGGCTCTCCCGCCGGGCCCGCTGAGACGCCACCGGAACTTCTTCGCCCCACCTGACCCCCGCCGCGACGCCTGCGTGCGTCGTACGTCGTGAGGGGGTTGCCGATGACCGATCGATCCGGGTTCGATGAGTTCGTCCACGCGCGCGGGCCCGCCCTCGCGCGCACGGCGTACCTGCTCACCGGCGACCACCACCTCGCCGAGGACCTGGTGCAGGCCGCGCTCGTGCAGGCGGCGAAGCACTGGGAGCGTGGTGCTGCGCTACTTCGAGGACCTGACCGAGGTCCAGACGGCTGCCGCGCTGGGGATCTCCAGCGGCGCGGTGAAGTCCATGTCGCGCCAGGCCCTGAAGCGGCGGCGCGATCCCGAGCCGGATCGACCTCACCAACGGCGACTTCGAGGAGGACTACGCGATCGGGCGTGCCTCGGTCGCACTGGGTGGCAACCACCTCGTACTCGTCGGCGCCGAGGACGGGCGACACCACCACTTCCCCGTCTCGGGTGAGGTGTTCGCCCTCTCCTCCGACGGCTACCACGTCGCGTGGTGGGCGGACGACGGGGTGGACCCCGCCCGCATCTCCTTCGCCGACCTGAGGACCGGCGAGGTGACCGACTTCGCCGACAACCAGGGCCGGGGTGTCGAGGTCGCCGAGCTGCTCTTCCGCGACGCCACCCGCCTGCGGTGGCGTGGCACCGACGACGACGGCGAGGTCGTCGCCGCCGAGATCGACGTGACCGGCCCCTCGGAGTCCACGTCGAGCTCAGTCGCCGAACGTCCCGAGGTGGCCGGGCTCCCCTCCCCCGACAGCGACATCATCGCGGTCCGCTCGGGCGGCGAGACCGTGCCGGCCGTGCCGTTCCTCGAGGAGGGCGACGGGCCTGGCGGGAGCTCGCTCAGCCGGAGCATCGACCGGCCGCTGCCGGAGCGACTCCACCCCGACGGCGCGGTGGTGCAGCCGATCGGCTGGGCCGAGGACGACCTGCTCGTCGCGATCGTCGACCCGCCGCCGGGCGACGGCGTGGAGCGGCCGCGGCTGGCGATCCTCAGCTCGCCCGACGTCCCGGAGTCGGAGTGGGTCTACCGCGAGTTCCTGCCCCGCCTGCCACCCGAGGCCACCAGCTTCGCCGTCGACCTGGTCCCCGACCTCACGGGCGACCCCGACCAGGAGCTGACCCACGACTTCGGTGCGGACGCTGCTGCTGCCGACACCGACACAGGTAGCGACCGGCTCCCGGTCGTGCTCGGCGGCCTGCTGGCGCTGCTCGCCGGTCTCGCCTTCGTGCGGATGATGCACCAGCGCTCCTGAGGATTTCCTAGGATCCGTGCCACCCGGCACGGCGCGGGCCTGCGTCTGACGTCGTGAAGGGGGATGCGGTGATCACTGACGACGAGGCGGGCTTCGCCGAGTTCGTGGCGGCACGCCAGGCG
>CAZDAO010000669.1:0-2420 GCA_964503015.1 uncultured Nocardioides sp.
CAGGTCATCGACCTGGTCGAGCCGGGCGGGATCGTGGTGCTCGACGACTTCGCCCCGTGCGAGTCATGGCCACCGATCACCTACGGCCGCGTCGACACGCTGCGCGAGCAGTGGCTCACCGACGAACGCTTCACCGCGGTCGAGGTCATGGTGGCCGCCGACGCGTCAGCGGTCATCGCGACGCGGCGCTGAGCGCTCCCGGCGGGCTATCCGGCGTCCGGCACCAGCACGTCGACGGTGAACCACGGCAGCATCAGCTGCGTCAGCGGGCCGATCGCCAGGGCGTAGACGACCGTGCCGAGGCCCAGCACGCCGCCGAGCAGCAGGCCGATCACCACGACCGCCACCTCGAGGCCGGTGCGCACCAGGCGCAGCGAGAGGCCGGTCCGACGCGCCAGGCCGGTCATCAGGCCGTCGCGCGGCCCGCGGCCGAGCTGGGCGCCGATGTAGAGGGCGCTGGCGAGCCCGCAGAGTGCGACACCGCCGACCATCAGCGCGATCCGCGCGCCCACTGCCTCCTGCTGGTCCACCACGGCCAGTGTGGCGTCGGCGGAGAGACCGACGACGACGGCGTTGCTGATCGTGCCGAGGCCGGGCATCTCCCGGAGCGGGATCCAGAGGACCAGCACGACGAAGCTGAACAGCACGACCGCCTGCCCCAGGGTCATCGGGACGTGGCGGATGAAGCCGGAGTGCAGCACGTCCCACGGCGCCAGGCCCAGGGACCCGCGCACCATGAGCGCGAGCGAGACGCCGTAGAGGAAGAGGCCGACGTAGAGCTGCGGCAGGCGCCGGGCGAGCCGGCCCGCGCGGAGCTGGGCGAGGGGCCCGAGGTCGACGAGGACCCCGCGAGGGGCGCTGCTGCCGGCGGAGACGATGCTGCTCATGGACACCATTCTGGGCCCGATTGGCCTTGCCGTACATGGCCAATCGTGCAACAGTGGCCAGCATGAGCCGCCTCGTCAGCGCCCAACGCGTGGCCACTCTGGTCGGCGACTTCCCGCGGTCCCCCGCCTACCTCGGGCTGGCAGAGAGCCTGCGGGTGCTCATCGGCGACGGCCGGATCGGTCTCGACGTCCGGCTGCCCAGCGAGCGCGAGCTCACCAGGGCGCTCGACGTCTCCCGGGCCACCGTCACCCGCGCCTACGACGTGCTGCGCGAGAGCGGGTACGCCGAGGCCCGCCGCGGGTCGGGCACGTTCACCCGCGTGCCGGGCGGGCGACGCCGCGCCCACGACCGGGTGCTGATGCCCGGCCTCGGTGGCGACGACGTGATCGACCTCAACTGTGCTGCCCACTCCGCTCCTCCCGGGCTGGTGGAGGCCTACCAGCGCGCGACCGAGGAGCTGCCCGCCTACCTCGGCGGCCCGGGCTACTTCCCGCTCGGGGTCCCGGCGCTGCAGGCGCGCATCGCGGCGGCGTACGACGCCCGCGGAGTGCCGACCGCACCGGAGCAGGTGATGGTGACGGCCGGCGCGCTGGCCGCGGCGTCGATCGTGGCGCAGGCCTTCACCGCGCCCGGCGAGCGCGTGGTCGTCGAGTCGCCGACCTATCCCAACGCCACCCAGGCCGTGCGGCACGCCGGGGCGCGGCTGGTGCCGGCGACCGTCGATCCCGACGGCTGGGACCTCGACGCACTGGCGGCGACGCTGCGGCAGACCTCGCCGCGGCTGGCGTACCTCATCCCCGACTTCCAGAACCCGACCGGCCACCTGATGTCCGACGTGCAGCGCGAGGAGCTGGCCGCGGCGCTGACCCGCACCCGGACCGTCGCCGTGGCCGACGAGGCGCACCAGGCGCTCGCACTGCGTCCCGGCCTCGCGGAGGAGATGCCGCGCCCGCTGGCCTTCCACGCTCCGGACACGATCACGATCGGCAGCGCGAGCAAGGCCTACTGGGGCGGCCTCCGGCTGGGATGGGTGCGTGCTCCCGTGGCCCAGATGGACCGGCTGCTGCAGGCCAGGATCGGACTGGACCTCGGGGCGCCGGTCTTCGAGCAGCTCGTCCTCGCCGACCTGATGGATCATGCGGACGAGGTGCTGCCGGCCCACCGCACGCGGCTGGTCGCCGGCCGGGACGCCCTGGCCGGCGCGGTCGCCGAGCACCTCCCCGACTGGGACTTCCGGGTCCCCGACGGCGGGCTCGCGCTGTGGTGCGAGCTCCCCGCCCCCCTCGGCACGGCGCTCACCGAGGAGGCCGCCCGGCGCGGGGTCGTGGTGGCACCCGGGCCGGTCTTCGCGGTCGAGGGCGGGCTGGACCGGTTCGTCCGCATCCCGTGGACGGCCGACCCCGATCAGCTGGTCGAGGCCACCCGCCGCCTCGCCGCGGCGTGGGAGGTCGTCGCCGCCGACGGTGGACCGCGCCCCGGCCGGCCCAGCCGGGTGCTCGTCGCCTGAGGGTCTACCTACGACGCAGGAGCCC
>CAZDAO010000670.1:0-2419 GCA_964503015.1 uncultured Nocardioides sp.
GTAGGTGCGGGCTGGCACCGCCTCCTCGGGACCCGCGCCGGTGAGGACGCACACCCCGGTCTCGATCGCGTCGCCGAGCGTCACGCTGTAGAGCTCGTCGAGGGTGTGCCGCCCGAGCGCCGTCGCGTCCACCTCGATCACGGGATCTCGCTCGCCGCTGCGACGATCGTGCACGTACGCGGCCGTGTCGGCATCGTGAGGGACGGCGTGCACCTCGATCCCCTCCCGCTCCAACCTGCGCTCGAGGACGTCGGCACCGGCGCGCGGGAGCGGGTCGAGGCACGCGGGCTGTTCCTGCTGATCGGTGCCGAGCCCGAGTGCGCGTGGCTGCCCGACGGCGTGCTCCGCGACGAGCGCGGCTTCGTGCTGACCGGACGGGACATCCCGCGCGATCTCTGGCACGAGGACGTGCCGCCCGAGGACCTCGCCACCGCGGTCCCCGGCATCTTCGCCGGCGGGGACATCCGGGCGGGCTCGATGAAGCGGGTGGCCTCGGCCACCGGCGAGGGCGCGTCGGTGGTGTCGCTGGTCCACGCCTGGGTGGAGGGCCAGAAGTCCGTGGCGCCGCCCGTCGCGGAGCCGGTCGCGCCGACCGGGTGACTCAGAGCTGCAGCAGCAGGAGCACGACCGCGAGGAGCGGGAGCGTGCCCTGGGTGAGCGCGGCCCGCGCCATCGACCGGTCGTGGCTGACGAGCACGACGGCCGCCGCGAGCATCGAGCCGGTGCCGGCGAGGGCGAGCGCGGTGCCGGTGGTGTGCTGCGCGTCGATCATGAGCACGCCGACGAGTGTGATGACGGCGAGGAAGAGGTTGTAGAAGCCCTGGTTGTAGGCCATCGGTGCCAGCACCGGTGCGTCGGCCTCGGAGACCCCGAAGGTCCTGCGGGTCGAGGGCTCGTTCCACCGGAACGACTCGAGCACGAAGATGTAGACGTGGAGCAGCGCGGCCGCGACCGCGAGGACCACCGCGACGATCGTCATGGACGCACTCTAGGCGGCGCCTACCCCTGGGAGGGTGGCCGGACGTGGGTGGCGGGGCGCATGCTCGGTCGATCGGCCCTCAGGGCGCGACCACTCGAGGAGGACCCATGGGACGACTGCTCGGCATCCTGGTGGTGATCTGGCTGCTCATCGGCGCCTTCGCCGCCTTCCAGCGCGGCTACTTCGACGACGCGGAGACCAACTGCTCCGAGGCCGGCGACATCGCGCTCAACATCGTCGCCGGACCGCTCAACTACACCGGGGTGAACCCGAAGGTGGAGTGCGAGGACGTCGACGTGCCGGAGCCCTCCGAGTAGGCCCACTCCGGTCCGTCGTCAGCGACCAGCATTGCGCGGGTGCTGCTTCGCCGTGCGCTCGTTGCCGCGGCGGTAGTTGCCCGTGACGCGCGCCATCAGCTCCTGGTCGTCCTCGCGCTCGACGTCGTCGAGGAAACGGGCCGCGGCCGTCCCGCGCAGCACGGTCGCGCGTCGGCCGTGGTGCGTGATGACCACCTCGGAGCCGCGGACCTCGTAGTCGAATCCCTGGGGTCCGGGCATCAGGGAGCCCAGCCGTCCGGCGGGTCCTCGCCGACGAGCCCGTCGACGGCCTCGCGGAGCAGGTCGGCGTGGCCGGTGTGGCGGCCGTACTCCTCGAGCAAGTCGAAGAGCAGCCGGCGCAGCCGCGGGTGGTTGCCGTTGCCGTCGTCGACGTGGGCCACCAGGTCGAGGCCACCCTCGGCCAGCGCCGCCTCGATCCGCTCGTCGGCGCGCTCGACGGCCTCGTCGTACGCCGCGTAGAGCTCGGCGGCGGACATCGTGTCGGCGTGGGTGAACTCCCAG
Organism: uncultured Nocardioides sp.; assembly: GCA_964503015.1. Lineage (GTDB taxonomy): Bacteria > Actinomycetota > Actinomycetes > Propionibacteriales > Nocardioidaceae > Nocardioides. The sequence goes on from CAZDAO010000670.1 coordinate 1,819, forward strand.
TCGTTGCTGCCGTCGGAGCCCATCGAGGCCCACGGCTCCTCCAGCTCGATCCCGCGCAGCTTGGTGAGGAGGTAGTAGTCCTCGGCCGCGGCGAGGTGGAGCAGCAGGCCGCCGAGCGACAGGGTCGACGGTGAGAGCCGGTGCCGCAGGCCGGCCTCGTCGAGCCCGCCCGCCTTCCAGCGGAACGTCGCCCGCAGCCGGCCCAGCGCGCCCAGCAGGTGCTCGACCTCGGTGCCGGCCAGCGGCGGCTCCCACCACGGCGGGACCCACACGTCGGCCCGGCCGGTCGTCTCGTCGGTGCTCATGCGCGCGACGCTAGCGCCGGTTCCGGACGTTCGGGTACCGCATGCGGGCGGCCGTGTCGAGTCTGGACAAGGCGGTGGGTGCGGAGCATGGTGACCGGATGCGACGACTCGGAGCGACCCTCATCCCTGTGGCAGTGCTGACCGCACTGGCCCTCACCCTCCCCGCCAGCACCACGGCCGCACCCGGCCACGCCGGCGCCAAGCCCAAGGGGCCCAACCCGTTCAAGGACTGGACCGAGGAGGTCCTCGACGCCGACCAGAACTTCCGCGGCCTCGAGGCGGTCAGCCGCAAGGAG
>CAZDAO010000671.1:0-2413 GCA_964503015.1 uncultured Nocardioides sp.
GGCACGATCTGCTCGACACCGAGGTGCCAGACGCGGTCGATCGTGGTCTCGGAGTGGGCGCGCTTGCCCACGCGCAGCGCCTGCTGGAAGAGCGTGTTGAGGGCCGGCCCGATGGTGCCGTGCTCCTGGCCGATCCGGAGCGCGTCACGCGTCTGGCCGAGGATCTGGCCCTCGCCGACGACCATCGAGTCCAGGCCGGCCGCAACCTGGAAGAGGTGTGACACGGCACCCTCGTCGTAGTGGACGTAGAGGTGCGGCAGCAGCGCCTCGGTGGACTTCTCGGCGCGGGCGACGAGCAGCCCGGAGAGGTCCTCGACGCTGCCGTGGAAGCGGTCGACCTCGGCGTACACCTCGAGGCGGTTGCAGGTCACGATCGCCGTGGCCTCGCTGACGTGCTCACCGCCCATGACATCGGCGATCAGCTTGACGGTGCCGTCGGCGTCGAGGGCGAGCTTCTCGAGGAGCTCGACCGGCGCCGACTTGTGGGAGATCCCCACGACGAGGACGCTCACGAGACCACCTCCGTTGCGGGCGCGACCGCCTTGCGCTGCTCGTGGTAAGCGAGGATCTGCAGCTCGATGGACAGGTCCACCTTGCGTACGTCGACGCCGTCGGGCACGGACAGGACGGTCGGGGCGAAGTTCAGGATGCTGGTGATGCCGGTCGCGACCATGCGGTCGGCGACGTCCTGCGCGGCGACCGCGGGCGTCGCGATCACACCGATGGAGACGTCGTGCTCGGCGACGATCGACTCCAGGTCGTCGAAGGAGCGGACCTCGAGGCCGGCTACCACCTCGGTGTGGCGGCTGGGATCGGCGTCGAGGAGGGCCACCACCCGGAAGCCGCGGCTGCGGAACCCGGAGTAGTTGGCGAGTGCGTGGCCGAGGTTTCCGATGCCCACGATCACGACGGGCCAGTCCTGGGTGACGCCGATCTCGCGGGCGATCTGGTAGCGGAGGTACTCCACGTCGTAGCCGACGCCGCGGGTGCCGTAGCTGCCGAGGTAGGAGAGGTCCTTGCGGAGCTTGGCGCTGTTGACGCCGGCCGCCGCGGCGAGCTCCTCGCTCGAGCAGGTGGTGGTGCCGTCGTCCGCGAGGGAGGTGAGGGCACGCAGGTACACGGGAAGCCGCGCGACAGTCGCCTCGGGAATGTCCCGGGCAGAGTCGGGGGTCCGTGCGGTCACAGCATTGCTTCTCTCCAGCCAGGTGACGGGGATCGCCTGACCCGGCCACTGTAGGAGTTTGTGAACGGGAGAACAAAACGCCGACGAGCGGGCTAGCACATGTGAGAAGTCACACCCGCGCCGGGGTCGTCGCGGACTTGCGCGCAGGGTGTCCGAAGGCGTAACCGGGCGCCGTCGTCGTACGTCGTGCCGTACGTCGTGAAGCGGTCGGGGCGCTCAGTCCGGCCCGTCCCCGCCTCAGCCCAGCGCGGCGCGCAGCCGGGCCTCGTCGACGCGCCAGAAGTCGTGCTGACGGCCGTCGACGAAGGTCACCGGGACCTCCTCGCCGAAGCGGTCCTCGAGGTCGCCGTCGGACTCGATGTCGACCTCGTCGAAGGACTCCCCCACCTCCGCGCACACCCGGGCGATGATCGCGCGGGCGTCGTCGCACAGGTGACAGCCGGGCCGGGAGTAGAGGGTGACGCGGGCGCTCATGCCGGCCACAACCCGCTCCGCGTCGGCCTCATTCCAGGATCCCGAGGGCCCGACGCCGCTCGATGCCGCGCAGCCGCCCCTTCTGCACCTTGCCGGTGCCGGTGACGGGCAGCTCCGCCACGACCTCGATGCGGGACGGCTGCTTGAACCGGGCCAGCCGTTCGGCGGCGTGGGCCCGGACAGCGTCGGCCAGCCCCGGCGCCTCGGCGCCGGCGGCGGGGACGACGTAGGCCACCACGGCCTCGCCGGTCTCCGGGTCGGGCACGCCGATGACGGCGGCGTCCGCGACGCCGTCGACCTCGCGGACGACGTCCTCGACCTCGGTCGGGTAGACGTTGAACCCGCTGACGATGACCAGCTCCTTGACCCGGTCCACGAGGAACAGGTCGCCGCTGGCGTCGAGGAACCCGACGTCGCCGGTGGCGTACCAGCCCTCGGCGTCGGGGCCGTCGGCGCCGTCGGGCCAGTAGCCGCTGAAGAGGTTCGCACCCCGGATCTGGATCTGGCCGGGGTCCTCGCCCTCCACCTGGTGCCAGGTCTCGTCGACGAGGCGGATCTCGATGCCGGGCAGCGCGGCCCCGACCGAGCCGGGCCGGCCGTCGCGGCTGCACAGCGTGCTGGTCACCACCGGTGCGGCCTCGGTGAGCCCGTAGCCCTGGTGCACCGGGATCCCGGTGATCGCGGTGAACTGCTCGATCACCTGCGGCTCCAGCGGCGCCGACCCGGACAGCACGAGCCGGACCGGGCCGAGACGCT
>CAZDAO010000672.1:0-2412 GCA_964503015.1 uncultured Nocardioides sp.
CGCCGGAGCAACCGGAACATCTTGACAGACCGGACGCGCCCACGCCAAATCGGAATGGCGGCCGCACCGGTGTCGGACCGGTCACGCCCCGGTTTGCCCCACAGCGATGTCCATCAGGCGTCGGCCGAGGCGGGTCACGGACCCGTCGACCGGGTCCACCAGCAGCTCCCAGCCGTGTCCCGAGCGGCCCGGGAGGAAGGGTACGCCAGCGGCATGGGCGAGCGCGCGGGCGTCGGCGAACGCCGCCCGGCCGTCGCTCGGGGCCATCACCACCACCCCGTCCGGCGGCAGCTCGTCGGCCAGGGAAGCGAGCCGGACACCGTCCCAGGAGGAGGGACCGCTGATGTCCGCCCACGCGTCGACCTCGGCCCCGGCCGCGGCGGCGATGACGGTGAGCGAGCCACCCATCGACGTACCGAGCAGGACGACGCGCTCGGCACCGAGGTCCTCGCGCGCCAGGCGGGCGGCCGCCGCGACCTCGTTGAGCGGGTCGGCGTCCTCCTCAGCGGTGCACACCGACTCGCCGTACCCGCAGGGGTTGAGCAGGAGCGAGGTGATCCCGGCGTCCTCCGCCGCGGCCGCGGCCCAGCGGCCCCACCCGCAGAGCCCGCTGATCTGCGGCAGCAGGACCGCCACCGTCGCGCTCGTCCGTGGACCGATGCGGGCGGCCTCGATGTCCCCGCCCGTCGCGCCGCGGACGGTGAGCGCCTCGAGCTCGGCGTCTTCGGGGATCGCGGAGAGGCAGCGCTCGCGCAGCGCGGCCGTCGCGTCGGGGGCGCTCGCTCCGGCTCCCGGCGGCGGGTCCTCGGGCGTCCCGGAGGAGGAGCACCCGGTGAGCAGCAGGACCAGCGCCGCCACCCACGCTCCCCCGCGTCCCCCGGTCCGTCGCACGACAGGAGCATAGGAAGTGCGGAGGCGACGGTCGAGGACCTACTCTCCCGCGCATGGCGACCGCACTGCGCGACCTCTGGGACTTCGGGGACCCGGCCGGGAGCGAGCACCGCTTCCGCGCGCTCGCCGACGAGGCGGACGAGCCGGTGGCGAGCCGGGCGCGGACCCAGGTCGCGCGCGCCCTCGGCCTGCAGGAGAGGTACGCCGAGGGACACGCGGAGCTCGACCGGCTGCCCACGGACGACCCGGAGGTCCGGGTGCGGGTCATCCTCGAGCGCGGGCGCCTGCTGCGCTCCTCCGGCGACGAGACGGGCGCCCGTCCCTGCTTCGAGCAGGCCGCGGCGGCCGCCCGGGAAGCCGGGCTCGAGGAGCTGGAGGTCGACGCCCTGCACATGGTCGCCCTCGTCGTCGCGCCCGACGAGAGGCTGGATGCCCACCACGCGGCGCTGGCCCGCGCCAGGGCCGCGGCGGACCCGGCTGCGCGGGACTGGGACGCCTCCCTCCTCAACAACATCGGCATGGCGCACGCCGACGCGGGCGACCACGCCGCCGCGCTGGCGGCCTTCGAGGACGCGCTCGAGGCCCGCCGCCGGATCGGCGACGTGCCGCGCACCCGCGTGGCTCGGTGGATGGTGGCGTGGTCGCTGCGCCACCTGGGCCAGGTCGAGGAGGCCCGGGCGATGCAGCTCGCGCTGCGGGCCGAGCTGCAGGCGGCGGGCGAGCACGACCCCTACGTCGACGAGGAGCTTGAGCTGCTGGGGTGAGCCTTGCCACCCCGCCCCGCCCGACCTACCGTCGGAAGATGGCCGGCGTGGTCGCTGTCGTCCTCTGCACGCTGATGCTCGGCACAGCGCTCGGTCTGTTCCTGTGCCAGGACGAGCTCGGTCGTGCGTGGCGCTGGGCCCGCCGGCGCGTGGCGCCCCCGTCCGAGCCGCCGACCGGGCCGGCGATCGAGGACGTCGCGCGCTCGCTGCGCCCGCTGCGGGCGCAGGTGCGCTCACCCGCGCCCGGCACGACGATGGCGCGCCGCCGCGGCACCACGATGGCGTACGACGACCTGCTCGCCACCGCCGCGCGGGCGCTGGCCGTCCCGGACGCGCTGACCGGGATGCCCGAGGGCACCGAGCGAGACGCCGAGCGGCTGCGCCTGGAGCACCTCCTGCGGGAGGCCGGCCTAGCCCTCGACTGAGCGGCGGTAGAGCAGGTCGGTGATGTCGCGCCCGACGTCGCGGCCCTTGCGCTCGAAACGGGTGACCGGGCGCTCGTCCCAGCGCTCGACGCGGCCGCCCTCCAGCGTCGCCTCGGCGTCGAGCACCTCGATCATCTGCTCGGCGTAGTCGGCCCAGTCAGTGGCCAGCCGCCAGGCCCCGCCCGGCACCAGGCGCGAGGAGGCGAGCGCCGCGTTGGCGGGGTTCACCAACCGCCGCTTGTGGTGCTTGGTCTTGCGCCACGGGTCGGGGAAGAAGGTCCACAGCTCGGTCAGGCTGGCCGGTGCGATGAGGTGCTCGAGCGACCAGACGG
>CAZDAO010000673.1:0-2407 GCA_964503015.1 uncultured Nocardioides sp.
GGCCTCGCCATCTCCGAGGGCCTGCGCTCGCAGGTCGGTGGCCTCAAGGTCGCCGTCCGCAACGCCCAGGACGGCGTCTCCGTCGTCCAGACCGCTGAGGGCGCGCTCACCGAGACGCACTCGATCCTGCAGCGCATGCGCGACCTGTCGGTCCAGGCTTCCAACGACGGTGGCCTCAACTCCGACGCCAAGGGCAACATCCAGTCGGAGATGTCGCAGCTCAAGGACGAGCTGACCCGCATCGCGGACACCACCCAGTTCAGCGGCAAGAAGCTCCTCGACGGCAACTACGAGGGCAAGTTCCAGGTCGGCGCCAACCAGGGTGAGACCATCACCGTGGGCGTCAAGCAGGGCATGAGCGCTGCTGACCTCGGCATCGGTGGGGTCGACGTGACCACCGCGGGCGCCGGTGCCGCAGTTGCCCAGACGACCGCGACCGCCGACGGTGTCGCTGGTGTGGTCACTGTCGCCGGCTCGAAGGACTTCGCGGACTCCGAGAGCTTCGAGGGCCTGAGCGGCACGATCGCCCTGGGCGACAAGTCGCTGGACCTCTCGACCGTGAAGTTCGCGGCCGGCTCCACCGCCGCCGAGCGTACGACCGCGGTGCAGACCGCGATCAACGACAAGCTGGGCAGCGGCGCCGTCACGGTTGCCGCCACCGGCACGGGCCTGACGTTCACCCAGGCGGCTGCCCCGGCGACCGCTACGGCGGCCAACAGCCTCGTGGGTACGCAGGCCACCGGCGCCGAGGACGCGATCACCAAGATCGACGACGCCATCAAGAAGGTCTCCACCACCCGTGCAGACCTCGGTGCGGTGCAGAACCGGTTCGACCACACCATCAACAACCTCAACGTGGCCGTCGAGAACCTGTCGGCCTCCGAGAGCCGGATCCGCGACACCGACATGGCGCAGGAGATGATGAGCTTCACCCGCTCGCAGATCCTGTCGCAAGCCGGCACCGCGATGCTCGCCCAGGCCAACCAGGCCCCGCAGGGTGTGCTGTCCCTGCTCCGCTGACGTCTAGCGCAGCTACTGCAGCACCGCCATGGACGACGGGTGGGCCCCTCCCGAAGAGGTCCACCCGTCGTCCGTCCGGGACGTGAAGTCCCGTTCAGTCCTGAGGAGTCATCATGAGCGGATCCGCCAGCATCAGCGGCCTCTCCAGCGGTCTCGACACTGCGGGGATCATCAGCCAGCTCATGCAGCTCGAGGCCGTGCCCCAGGGTCGCATGCAGACCCGGGTCAGCAGCGAGCAGCGGGCAGTCAACGCCATGCAGACGCTCAACGGCCGCCTCGCCTCGCTGGCCACGACCACCGGCGACCTCACCAAGCCCGAGGCGTGGAGCAAGCTCACCGCCACCTCCTCCCTCGCCGGGGTCACCGTGACCGCCGGCTCCACCGCCGCGGCCGGTGCCTTCTCGGTCAAGGTCGACCAGGTGGCCACGACCCATCGACTGGCCTACGACAAGCAGGTCGGCTACGAGACACCAGGCGCCGTGCCGACCAGCGTCGAGGTCAGGGACTCCGACGGGGTGCTCAAGCAGACCCTCACCACGGACGGGACCCTGCGCGGGCTCGTCGACGCGATCAACGACCCGGCCAAGGAGACCGGCCTCCGAGCCACCGCGGTCCGGGTCGGTGCGGACGGCGCCGGGGTCGACCAGTACCAGCTGGTCGTCGAGTCCGTTGCCTCAGGCGACACGTCGCGCTTCACGCTGGTCGACCCGGCGGACCCGGTGACACCGTTGCTCGACGACGCCACCGTCCGCGACGGTGTGGACGCCCTCGTCACCGTGAACGGCAGCATCCAGGCGCGCTCGGCCACGAACACCTTCCAGAACCTGGCTCCTGGCGTCGATGTGACCATCAGTGCCGCGGTCGACACCTCGAAGACCGCCGACATCGAGCTCAAGGTCGACCCGGCCGGCACCATCAAGTCGGTGAAGTCGGCCGTGGACGCCATCAACGCCGCACTGCAGGAGATCGACTCCCTCACCGCCTACAACGCCACCACGAAGGCCAGTGGGATGCTGGCGGGGGAGTCGGCCGTCCGCGACCTGCGCGGTCGCCTGCTCTCCACGGTCTTCCCCACCGACGGCACCAGCCTCGCCACGCTGGGCATCCAGACCGACCGCTCGGGCCGTCTCGTCCTGGACGAGTCGAAGCTCAGCGAGGCCTACAAGGCCGACCCCGACGCCGTCCGCCGGCGGCTCACCGCCGACGGCACCGGGTTCTTCGACCGGGTCGCCGATGTGGCGAAGGCGGCCAGCGACAAGACGACCGGAACCATCACCACGGCCATCACCGGCCGGAACACCAACATCGAGCGGCTCAACGACGGGATCGCATCCTGGGACGTGCGGCTGGAGCTGCGACGGACCGCGCTCACCCGCCAGTTCACCTC
>CAZDAO010000674.1:0-2393 GCA_964503015.1 uncultured Nocardioides sp.
CTCGTGCGCCGCTTCTCCAGCCAGGCAGCGTCGTCCCACTGGTGCGCGGAGCGCCACACGCGCGAGGCCGAGCTCGGCGGCTTCTCGGCGTACTGCGCCATCGGGTCGGCGCGGTCGACCCACCGGCCGTCCGCGCCGCGGATGCGGTACTTGTACTGGGCGCCGACGCCGGCGCCCGCCACGTGGACGTGCCAGACGCCGGAGCCGTCGAGGCGGGTCATCGGGTGCGCCGCGCCGTCCCAGCCGGCCCACTCGCCGGCGACCTGGACCTCCATCGCGTTCGGGGCCCAGACGCGGAAGGAGGTGCCGTCCTCGGTCACCTGCGCGCCGAGGACCGTCCAGAGCTGCTCGTGCCGACCCTCACCGATCAGGTGCAGGTCGAGCTCGCCGGGGGCGTTCGTGGTGTCGGTCATGTGGTCTCTCCCAACGCTGCCAGCGGGATGGACAGCCATCCCGGACGGTTGCGTGCCTCGTAGACGGCCTCGTAGACGACCTTGTCCGCGAGATAGGCGTCGAGAAGGGTGCGGCCCTGCTCGTCCAGACCGGTACCCCGTTTGCCGGTGTAGGCATCGAGGAAGGCGGACCGGTTGCGCGCGGACCACTCGGCCGCGCGGTAGGCACGCTGGTCGGCCTCCGCGCCGTTGTCGGCCCCGGCGCCCGTCATCGCGACCACGCGGGGGGCATAGTCGAACGAGCGGATCATCCCCGCGACGTCGCGCCAGACCGAGTCGGGCTTGAGCCGCTCGGCCAGGGGCTTGGCCGGCTCGCCCTCGAAGTCCACGATCTTCCAGCCGAGGCTGGTGCGCAGCGTCTGGCCGAGGTGGAGGTCGCCGTGCACCTGCTGCACCTCGATGCGGTCGAGGGTCCGCAGCCGCCCGAACGTCTCCCGGAGCCCGGCCTCGTGCTCCGCCAGCTGGGGTACGACGTCGAGGGCGGCGTCGAGCCGGCCCTCCATCGCCGCGGCCAGGGCGTCGGTGGTGGCGGCGTCGCGCTCCTCGACGGGGAAGTGCGCCGCCAGGTCGGCGTGGACCTCGGCGAGCGCGACCCCGAGACGTGCCGCTTCGCTGGCGAAGTCGCCACCGACCTCGTCGGCGTGCAGGTCGGCCTCGGCGAACAGGTTGCGCACGCTCGCCAGGGCGAGGTCCCAGCCGTCGCTCGCGGTGCGCAGGAACTGCTGCAGCATCGCCAGCTGGATGGTCGAGTCCGTGCCGTCGGCCTCGTCGTCGACGAGGTCCAGCCAGCCGTAGAGCGCGGCGACGTGGGTGGAGCCGGCCTCGGTGAGCACCTGGTGGATGGCGATGTCGGGGTTCACCCCCGGGGTCACCTTGCGGAAGACCTTCATCAGCGAGTCCTCGCCGAAGGCGACCGAGGAGTTCGACTGCTCGCCGGAGAACAGGGTCGAGTGGGCCTCGAGGTCGAGGTCGTGCCCGGGCAGCGCGTGGAAGCTCAGCAGCCCGCGCGACGTGCTGCTCGGGTGGGCGGCGAAGGCGCGCAACCACAGCGCCATCGACTCGCGGTCGTGGACGGCGTCGTAGACCCAGGCGTGGCCGAGGTCCTCGTCGTCCCACTCGCCGACGAAGGCGTGGTTGAGCCGCTCCTGCGGCTCGGTGTAGAAGGCCAGCGGCAGCTGGTAGAGCTCGCTCTCCCCGTCGGCGTAGGTGACCTCGGCCAGGTCGATCACCACTCGCAGGCCCTCGGGTGGCGGGGTCAGCCCGTCCTGCTCGGTTGGCCGTGGCAGCTCGCCCACGCGTCGTACGGACGTCAGGCTCCAGTCGCGGCCCTTGCCCGCGAACCAGCGGGCCTCGGCGATCCAGTGCTCCAGCTCGTCGCTCACGCGTCCACCCCCTGGGTCATCGTCTGGTCGGTGAGCCGTAGCCAGAGGAAGCCGTAGCCGCCGAGCGTGAGCAGGTACGGCAGCTCGCCGATCGGCGGGAACGGGACGCCGCCGAGCAGCTCGACGGGCACCATGCCCTCCCACTGGCGCAGGTCGAGCTCGACCGGTTGCGGGAAGCGGGACAGGTTGTTGACGCACAGGATGATGTCGCGTGCGTCCTCGTCGCCGCCCTCTGGGGCGTGCTCGCGGACGTAGGACAGCACGCTCGGGTTGGACCCGCCGAGGTCGATGAAGTCGCCGAGGCCGAACGCCGGGTGCCGGCGGCGGGTGTGCACGAGGCGCCGGGTCCAGTGCAGCAGCGAGGAGGTGTTCTCCAGCTGGGCCTCCACGTTGACCGACTGGTAGCCGTAGACCGGGTCCTGGATGGCCGGCAGGAACAGCTTGCCCGGGGTGGCGGAGGAGAAGCCGGCGTTGCGGTCGGGCGTCCACTGCATCGGGGTGCGCACGCCGTCGCGGTCGCCGAGCCAGATGTTGTCGCCCATCCCGATCTCGTCGCCGT
>CAZDAO010000675.1:0-2392 GCA_964503015.1 uncultured Nocardioides sp.
CGGTCGTGGTTCTGGACCTCGTCGACCCGGCGACGGTGATCGACCGGATGGACTACGAGCACCCGCTCTACACCCCCGCATCGGTCGCGGCGTCGCGCCGGTTGCCGGAGATCCACACGCCGCGGATCGCCTTCGCCGGCGCCTACCACGGCTGGGGGTTCCACGAGGACGGCGCGCGGTCGGGCCTGGCCGCCGCCACCCACCTGGGCCTGCCCTGGCCGCGGGAGGCGCACGCCGTCCCGCAGCCCGGACGCTTCGCGACCACCATCCGCCACACCCGCCGTACGCCCTTCGCCCGGTCCTTCGAGCACGCCTCGACCTTCTGGCTCGTGGACCTCGACGACCTGCCCGACCACGGGGTGCTGGCGCACTTCGAGGCGCGTGACCACCTCGGCTCGCCCGACCGCACGCTGCGGCGCAACGTCGAGGCCTTCCTCGCCGACAACGGCGTCAGCCTCGGTGATGCCGGCGGACGCATCCTGATGGCGGCCCACCCCCGCTCGCTGGGACACTGCTTCAACCCGATCAGCGTGTTCTGGTGCTTCGACGACACCGGCGCCCAGGCCGGCGTCGTGGTCGAGGTGCACAACACCTACGGCGACCGGCACGCCTACCTCGTCCACCCCGACGAGCAGGGCCGCGCGCAGACGGCGAAGGCGATGTACGTCTCGCCCTTCCACGGCGTCGACGGGACGTACGACGTCGCCGTGCCGGTCCCGACCGACCGCCTGCACGTCGCGGTCACCCTGCGCGACCACTCGCAGCCCGGCACAGCCGGGGCGGCGCCCTTCAGCGCCAGCCTCACCGGCACCCGCAGCGACGTACCGCTGCGCCGCACCCTCGCCGCCGCCCTGCGCGGCAGCCTGCTGATCCGCGTCCACGGCACCTGGCTGTGGGCACGCCGGCTCCCCGTCCGTCCCCGTCCCCGCCATCGTCAGGAGGGCGTCCGATGACCCTCGAGAAGAACCCCCGCACCGAGCAGGGCCTGCCCGCGCTCGAGCCGCTCACCCGCACGCCCCGCACCGTCGTCTCCGCGGCCGTGGCCCGTCGACTGTTCCGGTCGGCGGTGTCCCGGCTGGGAGTGACCGTGGTCGAGGAGCCGACCGGCCGCCGCTTGGGCCGGGGAGGCCCGACCATGCACCTGCACCGTCCCGACGAGTTCTACGCACGGCTGGGGCGCGACGGCCTGATCGGCTTCGGCGAGGCCTACCTGACCGGCGCGTGGGACGCCGACGACCTCGCCGGCTTCCTGACCGTCCCTGCGGCCCGGATGGCCACCCTGGTCCCGGACTCGCTGCAGCGGCTGCGCGCCCTCGTGACGCACCGGATGCCGCGGCACCACCGGAGCACCGAGGACAACAGCCGCGCCAACATCGCCCACCACTACGACCTGTCCAACGACCTCTTCGCGCTGTTCCTCGACGACACGCTGTCCTACTCCTCCGCCCTCTTCGCCACCTCGCTCACCCGGACGCCGAGAGGTCCCGGCTCCGTCGCCGACCATCTCGTCGCCACGCCCCCGGAGCCCGTCGACGGACCGGACGCGCGCCGCCACGGCCCCGACCTCGCCGCCGCGCAGGCCCGCAAGATCGAGCGGCTGCTCGACGCCGCCGAGGTCGGCGACGGCACCCGGGTGCTGGAGATCGGCACCGGCTGGGGCGAGCTCGCCATCCGGGCAGCGCGTCGTGGGGCCTCGGTGCACACGATCACGCTGTCCGTCGAGCAGCTCGAGCTGGCCGAGGAGCGGATCGCGGCCGCCGGGCTCGCCGGCCGGGTGAGGGTCGAGCTGATGGACTACCGCTCCCTGGCCTCACTCGGGGCGACGTACGACGCGGTGCTGTCGGTCGAGATGATCGAGGCCGTCGGCCACGAGTTCTGGGGCACCTACTTCGCCACCATCGACGCGGTGCTCGCACCCGGTGGCCGGGTCGCGATCCAGGCGATCACCATGCCGCACGACCGGATGCTGGCCACCCGCGGCGGCCACACCTGGATCAACAAGTACGTCTTCCCGGGCGGCTTCCTGCCCAGCGTCGAGGCGATCGACGAGATCATCCGCGCCGAGACCACGCTGCGCCTCGTCGACCAGCTCGAGATGGGCAGCCACTACGCCGAGACGCTGCGCCGCTGGGACCGCCGCTTCCTCGCCCAGCGCGACGCGGTCCTCGACCTCGGCTTCGACGAGATGTTCATGCGGATGTGGCACTTCTACCTCGCCTACTCGCAGGCCGGCTTCGCCAGCGGCTACATCAACGTCTCCCAGCTCACCTTCACCCGGGAGGACCAGTGACGAGCACCGCGCAGCGAGCGACGACCGACGCCGGCATCGCGCACCGCCTCGCAGCGGCCGTGCGGCCCTTCATCGGCGGCGACCTGCCGGTGCGGCTCGAGG
>CAZDAO010000676.1:0-2388 GCA_964503015.1 uncultured Nocardioides sp.
CATCAACGTCGACGAGATCCCCCAGCCGCACCGCCTGGCCGAGCGCGGCTGGTGACGTCCCGGTCGTGACGGGTCGCGGGCGCTACCTCAGCGCCCGCGTCAGCACCCGCGCGGCCATGCCGAAGCCGTAGCCCTCCTCGCCCGCAGGAGCGGGGAGGCCGAGCCGCACCACCATGGTCCGGCTGTTCGGGTCGACCAGCAGCACCTGCCCGCCGAAGCCGAGGGCGGCGTACACGTTCTCGGGGGCGTACGGCGCGAGCTGGCCCGTCACCGGGCGCAGCGGCTGCCCCTGCGCGTCGACCGCGTCGGTCGCACCACGGAGCCGGCCCGGGCGGTTGAGCCACCAGAGGTAGCCGTAGGCCGCGTTGTGCACGGTCGACGACCGGCCGACGGCCTGCTTCACGTAGCCCTTGTCGAGCAGGCGGGTGCCGCCGACCTTGCCCTTGCCGAGGAAGAGCGAGCCGAACCGGGCGAGGTCGAGGCAGGTCGTGCGCAGGCCGTAGAACACCATCGCGGCGTTGTCGGAGCGGTCGGTGATCATCTCCGTGTGGCTCATCCCGAGCGGCTCGAACAGGCGCGTGCGGGCGAAGGTCGCGACGGGCATCCCGGTCGCCTCCTCCAGCACGGGCTCCAGCACCTGGATCGCGGCGTTGTTGTAGGCCCACGCGCTGCCGGGGGCGTACTGCTGCGGGAGCCCGACGGCGTACTTCGTGCGGCTCCGCGCGGCCAGCAGGTCGGCGTAGTCGGACTGCATCGACCAGAAGCGACCGCTGTCGTTGGAGAGCAGGTTGCGCACGGTCACCGTCTCCGACGGGGTGCCGCGCCACTGCGGGACGTAGGTCGAGACCCGGTCGTCGAGGCGCAGGTCGCCGTCGCGGACCGCGATGCCCACCAGCGTGCTGGTCACCGACTTGGTGATCGAGAAGACCTCGCGCGGCACGTCGCGGGCCATCCGCCAGTTCCACTCGCCGGCGAGCCTGCCGTTGCGCACGACGGCGAAGCAGGTGGAGTCCAGCCGCTTCGCCTCGCTCGCCCCCGCCTCGAGGACCCCGCCGCGCAGGCCCAGGCTCGACGGCGTGCCCACCGGCCATCCGTCGACGCTCCGCTGCCCGCCCCCCGGTGCAGGGACCGCGGCGGCCGCGCCTCCCACGGTCAGTGCGAGGGTGAGCAGCGCCGCACCGAGCGCGGACGGTCGGGGGATCCTCATGGGCACTGAGCGTACGACTCGATGCCGCCCCTAGGATCGGCGTTCGTGAATCCGACGATCGGCGTCCTCGCCCTCCAGGGCGACGTCCGCGAGCACCTGGCCGCGCTGCGCTCGCTCGGCGCCCACCCCATCTCCGTACGACGACCGGCCGAGCTCGCTGCGTGCGACGGTCTCGTCGTCCCCGGCGGGGAGTCCACGACGATGGTCAAGCTGGCTCGGATCTTCGACCTGCTCGAGCCGCTGCGCGCGGCCGTGCGCGACGGGCTGCCCGCCTTCGGGACCTGCGCCGGCATGATCATGCTGGCCGACCGGATCGAGGACGGCGCGGCCGGCCAGGAGACCATCGGGGGCCTCCACATCACCGTGCGCCGCAACGCCTTCGGCCGGCAGGTCGACTCCTTCGAGGAGGACCTGCACCTCGACGGGCTGGCGGACCCGGTCCGCGCGGTCTTCATCCGCGCGCCGTGGGTGGAGTCGGTCGAGGCGGACGTCGAGGTGCTGGCGCGGGTCGAGGACGGGCCTGCCGCGGGTAGGATCGTCGCGGTGCGCCAGGGCCCCCTGATGGCGACCTCGTTCCATCCCGAGGTCGGCAGCGACCACCGGGTCCACGGGATGTTCGTGGACGTGGTGCGCTCGGCCTGACCACCCAGCACGGATCGTCGAGGAGATAGAGGAACCCATGTCAGGCCACTCCAAGTGGGCAACGACCAAGCACAAGAAGGCCGCGATCGACGCCAAGCGCGGCAAGCTCTTCGCCAAGCTGATCAAGAACATCGAGGTCGCGGCGAAGCAGGGCGGCGGCGACCCGGCGGGCAACCCGACCCTCTACGACGCCATCCAGAAGGCCAAGAAGAGCTCGGTCCCCAACAAGAACATCGACTCCGCGGTCAAGCGCGGCTCCGGTGCCGAGTCCGGCGGCGTCGACTACCAGGGCATCTCCTACGAGGTCTACGGCCCCCAGGGCGTCGCCTTCCTGGTCGAGTGCCTCACCGACAACAAGAACCGCGCCGCCATGGAGGTCCGCACCGCGGTCACCCGCAACGGCGGCACGATGGCCGACCCGGGCTCGGTCTCGCGACTGTTCACCCGCAAGGGCATCGTCGTGGTGCCCAAGTCGCAGGAGGACCGCGAGGTCACCGAGGACGACGTGCTCGAGGCGACCCTCGACGCGGGCGCCGAGG